>JAUIKL010000066.1 GCA_030430625.1 Gemmatimonadota bacterium | reverse complement strand
CAGGACGTGTCTTGGCGTCATTGCAGCAGGCACGCTCGTGATGGGCTGCGGGGGCAGTCCAGAACTCGCGCTTGATGAAGTAACGCTCCATGAAGCTGAGGAGCTCGCGGCGGCGACGATGTTCGCCACGTTCGACGTGACGAGTGTCGTCCCGCCGCGCCCTTCGGGGCTACCCACCGTCGGAGAACCGCTCGGGTGGGCCGTCGACTTCGAGGCCGAGGTCCGGTGTCCTGCACGAGGACGTGTGGCACTCGCGGTCGACGCCGTCGTCCGACGAGATGGCGACGCGCGTGAAGTCGACTACCGACTCACCCAGATCCACGACGGGTGCGGGGTGGATACCCGGTCGTCGGATCACGTCGTGGTGTCGGGCGCGCCGAGAAGCAGCGCCCGCCTCACCGTGCTCCACGACGATCGGGGTCGGACCGAGTGGAATGGCCACGCGGAGGGCGAGTTGGTGTGGTCCAGGGGTGAACGCTCCGGACGCTGCGCCTTCGACCTGACCTTCACCGGGCACGCAACGGACGTCACGGCATCGGCTTCACTCGTGGGCTCGGCGTGCGGCCAACCCCTCCGACAGACGCTCGCCCTGCGCTGAGGCTCCGACCGACCGGTACGGTCGGGGAACGACTCACAGGGTCAGATCGGGACTCAGGAGCTCGGTTCGAGACTCAGGTGGTCAGGTCGAGACTCAGAGGGTCAGGTCGAGACTCAGAGGGTCAGGTCGAGACCGTCCTCCAACGACCCTCCCGACTCGAGGCGCTCCAGAAGGAGTCGTCCCAGAGCCTGGGTGACCCCGAACGCTACGGACGCCCGAACCGCGTTGCCCGCGATCGGCGTCCACCGCAGCAGGATTCCGGCTCCCGCCTTGCCCACGATGCTACCGAGCGACGCGTAGACCGTCGACTTGATCACACCGGCCGACACGGGGACGCCGTACTCTCGACTGACCGCCGTGACCATGGCCACCTGTATCGGCATGATCGCCATGGCGTCCGACCCGGGAATCACACTGGCCGCTGCCGCTGCGCCCGCGGCGAGGGCGGCACCGTGGATGATCGTCTCGGACTTTCTTCTGGCGGGATGAACCGTGTCGGGCACGCTGTGCTCCTCGTCTGAATCGCTCTCTCCTACTACGGCTCCGAGGTGCCTCGGGGTTCCGCGAAGTCGGTGGAGCTTGCGCCCACGCTCCCGCCGAGCCGAAGCTGTAGGTACGTACCAGGGACGAGAGGGGGGCTCAGCCAGAATGCTCGTCGCATTCCGAACCGTACCGTGGAACCGCTCCGCCATCGCACGTCGCGGTGGGTGGGCGGGTCCCGTTGTCGTTTTTTCCGTACTCTTCGCACTCGTCGCTTCGGCCCGGCCGCTCATCGGCCAGGAGGTGACCCGCGTCGAGGTGATCCGGCTCGATCCGAGCGCGCACGTCGGTGAGGTCCTCACCGTCGAGGGGCTCGTCGACCGACTGGTCAGCCGGGGCGCCGGACAGACGCCGTCGTACTACCTCGAGGACGACTACGGTCATCAGATTCTGGTGATCCCGTCCGATGGCCCTCCGGGCCGTGGAGAGCGCGTCCGCGTCACCGGGGTGGTCGACCTCGACGCTGCGGGAGACCCCGTCCTGACGCTCTCCGACCCCGGCGTGGAGCCGCCGCCCGCGGCCGATCCGGCCGATGTCCCGGAGGTGGATCAGCCCGTCGACGAGTCGCTGGACGAGCAGGTGGATCCCGCCGGGGACCAGGAAGGAGAACCGGCGACCGAAGCCGGCTTCGACGAGTCGGCTGCGCCCGAAAGCGCGAAGCGGCCGATCTGGTCGAGGCGCTGGTCGACCCGTGCCCTCGCGATCGCTGCACTCCTGGCCGCAGCTGCGGCATTCCTCGTCCGTCGAATGGGTCGCGACCCCTACGAACCCCGACCGATCGTGACCGGCCCCCGCAAGGACGACGTCGACTTCGCGGTCGACGCCCTGTGGCCGGAGTCCGAACAGGAGTTCGACGGTCGGACGATGCGCTTCATTCGACCCGATCCGACGATGCAGCTTCTGCCCGCTCGGCTCGAGGTCGTCGCCGGTGGCGACGAGGGGACGGAGATCCCGTTCGTCGGAAAGCCGGGCGAGGACATGGAGTTGATGATCGGCCGCTCTCCGGGCGACGGTCCCAGCACGGTGGAGCTCAAGCAGAAGACGGTCAGCCGCACCCACGCGGTCATCCTCTTCCGCGAGGGCGAGTGGTGGCTCGAAAATCTGTCGATGACGAACCCCACCGTACTCAACGACGAGATCCTGGGGGTGAAGGCGATGCCACTGTCCGACGGCGATCGGATCGAGATGGGTGAGGTCGTGTTCGTTTTCAAGCAGTCATGACGATCGCGGCGGCGCGGCTCGGTGCGGTCGGTGTAGCCCTCGGACTGGTCATGGGGGGCGCGAGCCCCGCCGAGGCCCAGCTGTCCGACCCGTCGACCCCGGCGATCTCACAGGCGCTCGTTTTGGCCTCGAGGTTGAATGTGAGGGCGAGTCCCTCCCTCTCGGGTGACGTGAGGGGGTCCGCCCCGCGCGGCGCCTCCCTCTGCATCATCCGCATCGCGGGGGAGTGGGTCGAGGTCCGAACCCCCGTCGGCGAAAGGCCGGCGCTCCACGGCTTCGTATCCCGCGGCTTCATCTCGGAGCGAAGGGTGTCCGCGGCCGAACTCGAAGAGTTGGGCTGCAACGACGCCTGAGCGGACTCAGTAGGTCTCGTGGAGCAGCAAGGTCGGGGCCCACTTGGCCGCGGCAGAGATCTCCGCCGGGACATGCGAAGGGTCGTGTGTGTTTACCAGAACCGGCTGCGGCGCTGGCCACAGACCCTCGAGCCGCCGCCACCGTCGTCCCGGGTTGGGCAGGAGCCCCGCGGCGCGGAAGCCCTGTGCCCAGGCCCGCCGACTCGGGGCCAGCGCTTCCAGGGTCGATGCGCCCTCGTCGGCGCTCCGAAGGATGATCGCGGTAACGAGAGCCGCATGGGCCTCGTCCGAAGTGGCGTCGCTGTGGCAGAGAACCGCCGTTCTCCCCTTCTCCCACCTGTCGATCCGGAGGACCGCTACACCCCGCTCGCCGGAGGGGCCCGCGACCCCGACGTAGGTGTACTCCCGTGCCGTCCCCGACCCGAAGCGCCACCTGAAGAAGGCGCGGTCGGTGACTACGGTCACCCGTTCCGGATCCAGGGAGAGGGGCGCGTCCAGCCACTCCGAGGCATCGGACGCGTCGACGATGCGGTAGCCGTTCGGTAGCGGCGGCAGGGCCGGGCTGAGGAAGCGGGCAACCGAGCGGGCCACGGCCTGAAGGCCGGGCTGTTTCCCGCGTCGTTCCGCGTACGCCTCCGCCCACGCGTCCGGATCGAGAACCCGCACGTGCCACGGCCAGGTCGCGACCCCACCGGCGTCGTCCTCCGCGTACCTTGCGCGGGTGCGTTCCGTCACGAAGCTGGCGTGGACCGGAGCGACGTGGGCGGCCTCGGTGTTCACCCGGCGTGCCAGAAGTGCGTAGGCAAAGCCGCCCTGATGGTCTGGACGCACGAGCAGGTTGCCGACATGCGCGAGCTCGTACGCGCGCCCGCGGTAGGTCGTCCGAAGGGGGAAGATCCAACACGCTCCCACGATCTCGTCTTGCGTGCGCACGACCGCCACCCGTACCAGACCGTGCGGGTGCTTCGAGAACCAATGTGAGAAGGTCTCCCGGGTGGCATACCCCATCCCGGTCGCTCGTGTGAGAGCGATGAGGCCTTCCTCGTCCGCGGCGTGGGCCGTTCCCGTCGTGTAGCTGGTCACTCTCGCGGAATCGGCCCCCAGTAGATCTCGCGGTCTTCGATCGCATCGATCGTGCGGAGTCGGTCCCCCCAGCGCTCGCGGAAGATGATGCCGTGCTTCACCGCGGTTCGCGCGAAGAAGCCGTCGCCCATGGATCGGGTCGTGGTGTTGACGATGTGTCGCACCTGAATCCGTCGGTCACAGAGGACCGAACTCCCGATCGCCTCGAGTTGCATGCAGTAGTCCACGTCCCAGTACTGCATGGGGTAGTAGACCTCCGGAAAGAGGCCCGCCTCTCGCTGCACATCCCGATCGAGAAGCCAACACGCCGCCGGAGACGCCTGGACCGTGACCACCGTCGGGTCGACCTCGGTCACCCGATCGCCTCGATGCAGGTACGCGACCCGACCGAGCCTCGTGAGACCGATGCCCGCCGCCTGCACGATGTCGGGGTGCTTGGCAAAGACGAGCATCGGGCCGACGAGACCGGCCTCGGGGTGCTCGTCGCTCACGGTCCAGAGCGCGTCGAGCCAATCGAGGTCCGAGAGCTCGAGGTCGTTGTCGAGGATGAGGATCCGCTCTCCCTCGGACCGCTCGAGGATGACGTTTCGGCCCGCAGCGGCTCCCAGGTTCTCACCGGCGTCGAAAAAGGAGACATCCGAGAAGCGGGGGCGATTCGATTCGACCCACGCCCGCAGTCGGGTCAGGTCCTCCGACTCGGAGCCGTTGTCGACGAGGATCAGTTGGGCGGCGTAGCCGCGGTCCGACGCCTCGGCCAGGCGCTCCATCATCGAGATGGTGAGCGACGACTGATTCACGTTGATCAAACCGATGGAGACCGACCTCACTCTCGCGGACTCCCGCCTCGTTCCACGACGTAGGCCTCGATGGCGGACACCGAGGCGAACCGCTCCAGCGTGAGGTCGGCGTCGGGAATCGTGATCCCGAACCGCTCCTCGAGTCGGACGACGAGCTCGAGCAGGGCGAACGAGCTGAACGACCCGGCGGATTGCAACTGGAAGCCGTCGCGCCCCACGTCCTTGGCCGAGAGGCCGAGCGACTCGGCCACACACTCGGTGACCGCGCGTTCCATCGAGGTCATCGAGCGGACGGTCCCAGCGCTGATTCGATGTCGATACGAAGCCAGCCCGGAAGCTCGACACCCTCCAACCGTTCGCGCGTGGTCTCGAGCCACCCGTCCCCGCGGTCCTCGAACCCGGCCGCCCACAGGAGCATCCGCAGCGGACGATTCCGTCCGGTCGACCGGTACTCCGCCTCGAACGCCGGATGATCGGCGTCCGGGTGCCGGAGGAGCGCGACGAGCATCGACAGAGCGAGTCCTCGGGCTCGCACACGGCACGACAGAGCCAGTGATTCGATCCGTGCGCTCGAGCCGTCGGGGGCGGGGGCCAACCTCAGGACGCCACAACGGCCCGAGTCACCGTACCGATCACGCAGTTCGGCCACGACGATCCGTGGACCGGTCTCGCTGAGGCCGACCACGGTCTCGGATGGAGAGAGGGTCGCTCCGAGGTTCATCCGGTTCGTTCGCTCGAGGAGCTCGACGACCCGGGCTTCATCCGCGGGTCGGTAGGCGCGGATCGTGAGGCGCATCTCACAGGACGCCAGGAAGTCCTCGTAATTCTCGGCGGCGTCGCCGTCCTCGCGGCGGCGGGCCAATTCGTCGTACATCCGCGGGCGCCGGCGAGACTCCTCCGTCTGCGGGATCTTCATCGAGTCCGCCAGGGCTGCGATCCCGTCGAGTGCGAACGCCCCGAGTCCGTCGATCTGCGCAGCGACGGATTCCCGTTCGAAGGGGTCGTCGTCCACGAACACCGTATGCGTCGGCGCAATGTCCAGTTCGGTGAGGATCTTGGAGACCTTGGCGGCCTTGGGGCCGAAGTCGGCCAGAGCCGCCTGGAAGAGGCCTTCCCACCCGTAGGTCGAGATGGCCGACTCCATCGTCTCCCGGTCGTTCTGCGTGGCCAGCGCCTGCAGCACGCCCTGCTCGTGGAGACGACGCACGAGGGCGTCGGCTCCGCGCGCCAGGACGCGGTCGCCTTCGGCGTAGACCCCGTCGACGAGCGTCTCGTCGAGGTCCCAGATGACGAGTTTCAGTGAGCTCATACTCCCAAGCTAGCCGTGGCCTTCGGGGCACTCCACCCTGTTGAAACGCCGCCGGTCGGCGCACCGTACCGACCCGGGTCGAGGACGGTGTCCTATTTCCGGACGCCCGTCCGTCACGGTCATGACAAGACCACGAGGCACGAGCCTCGAAGCACACGGAGAAGGTGAGATGACGGACTTCCTGTTGTTGTACGAAGGCGGAGACAAGGCGTGGATGCTCAACGCGACTCCCGAGGAGATCCAGGAGGTGATGGGGCAGTGGGGAGCGTGGTTCGAGGAGCTCGAGAAGACCGGCAACCTGCGTAGCCCGGGCTCGGCGTTGTCCCCGGGCGGCGCACTTCTTCGGGTCGCCGATGGCGCCATCGAGACCGACCAGTCGCTGCCCGAGGTCAAGGAGCTGATCGGAGGCTACTCGGTCATAGCCGCGGAGTCCCTGGAGGCGGCCGTCGAGCTCGCCAGTGGTGTCCCCTTCCTGAGGAACAATCCGACCGGTTCGGTCGTCGTGCGACCCATCCTGCAGATGTAGCGGGACGGGACGAAATCGGGTCAGCGGCCGCGGACCTGTTGCTCGATGAGGTGGCGCTCGTGCTCGGTGCGAACGTGCGCGAGCGCCTCCTCGAGCCAGCGTTCGGCCTCGTCCGGTCGATCGGCTCGCCCGTACAGGTTGGCGAGCGTGGCGGCCACGACGTGTGAGTGCGGCAGATCACCCGAGGCGCGCAGTGCCTCGACCAGGGGAATAGCCTCCTCCGGTCCGCTCCGGTACGACAGCGCCACGGCGCGGTTCAACCGGGTCATGGCCGTCGGCGCGACCTCCAGGAGTCGATCGTAGAGCCGGCAGATCGAGGCCCAGTCGGTCTCCTCGAACGCGGGTGCCGAGCAGTGCCGTGCGGCAATCGCCGCTTCGAGGTGGTATCGACTGGCACGCACCGCCTCCATGCGGCTGGAGCGATTCAGCCAGGTGAAGCCGGAGCCGATCAGCTCCCGATTCCACAGGGCCCGGTCCTGCCGGTCGAGGGGAATCCAACGCCCCTGGTCGTCGACCCGAGCCGGGAGTCGCGCGAGCGAGAAGGTCATGAGGGCCATCAGGGCCACGGTTTCGCTGTCGGACGCGGAAGGTTCGTCGACGAGCAGGCGGGTCAACGAGAGCGCGTCGCGACACAATTCGTCGCGGATCGGCCGATCGGTCGTGGAGAAATACCCCTCGCTGAACAGGAGGTAGAGCACGGTGTGGACCGTCCGGAGGGCGCGGGGTAGCTCCTCCTGTGTGGGCAGTCGGAAGTCCGCGCCGGCCAGGGCCCTCCGGGTGCGGTAGAGCCGCTTGTTGATCGTCGACTCCGTGGTCAGGAGCGCACGGGCGATCGCGGGGATTCCGAGGCCGCACAACGTCTTGAGGATCAGCGGCAGGCGGTTCTCTGCTGCGATCCGTGGGGCGCAGCACATGAAGATCATCCGGAGCTGGTCGTCTTTGATCCAATCCTCACGGAAGGCCTCGTCGACGGTGCGGCTCAGCGTCCATTCGCTGTCGAGGTACATCGCCAGGTCGGGCGCGAACGTCCTCCGGGTTCGCTCTCGCCGGATGGTGTCGACCGCCCGGTTGCGAGCCGTCGTCAGGAGCCATGCCGACGGGTTGTCCGGGACCCCGTCCCTGTCCCACGCCGTAAGGGCCGCGATGAAGGACTCCTGCATCACGTCTTCGGCCAACTCGAGGTTGTGGGGCCCGAGGATGCGCGTGAGGACCGAGATCAACCTCCCGGCTTCCTGACGGAAGAGCCGCTCGATCTCGCCGTTGCCCGGCGCGGGCGCCCCTGCCGTCACCGGCGTGGGTTCGGCGTCATGCGGTCAGTACGACCCGAGCGTCGATCGCCACGAGGCCGGAGGGTGTGATGACGAGGGGGTTCAGGTCCAACTCCTCGATCTCCGGTACCGCCTGGACGAGGTCGCACACGCGAAGGACGACCTCGGCGAGCTCGCCCCGATCCAGCACCGGGCGGCCGCGCGCGCCGTCCAGCAGGGGTTGGGCTCGGATCTCGTCGATCGCGTCGAGCGCGTCGCGTCGCGTCATCGGGGCCAGTCGGAAACCGACGTCCTCGTAGACCTCGACGAAGATCCCGCCCATGCCGACCATCATGAGAGGGCCGAAGTCCGGGTCGCGGCTCATGCCGATGATCACTTCGGTCCCGGACACCTGTTCCTCGATCGTGAAGCCGGTGATGCGTGCCTCGGGGTCGTGCTCCGCGACCCGTTCGCGGATCCGCGCGCACGCCTCTCGAACCCCCGCGCCGTCGACGATGTCGAGGACCACGCCGCCGACGTCCGACTTATGGACGACGTCGGGGCTGATCAGTTTGACGACGATCGGATAGCCGATCTCGTCGGCCGCCCGGACGGCTTCCTCCTCGCCCGATGCGGTCGCCGAGCGATTGTACCGCAGCCCGGCGCACTTCATCACCTCCGTGGCCCGTGCGAGGTCGAGGTTGCGTTGGCCGACCGCGCGAGCGTCCTGGACGAGCTGCCGGGCGCGTTCGAGGTCGGGTGGCGGGTGCCGCTCGAGGGGGTGCGGATCGGGCTCCTCGCGGGCGAGCCACCTTCCCCGCTGGATCAGCGCCGACATCGCGCTCACCGCGTCCTCGGGAACGTTGAAGTCGGGGACGCCGCGGGCGTCGAGCGCCGCACCGGCCTCGGTGCCCATGAGGCCGATGAACGAGGAGCACAGCGGTTTGGTCCAGGCCGGGTTCTCGTGGGCTTTCGCGATCGCGTCCGCGGTGGCCATCGGATCGGTCATCGCCTGGACGGTCATGATGACGACGATGCCGTCCACCTCGGGAGCGGAGCCCAGGATGTCCAACGCGGCTCCGTACCGGTCCGGCGTCGCGTCCCCGATCACGTCGACCGGGTTGTTGTGGGACCAGACGGACGGAAGAACCTCGTCGAGCCGTGCCTTGGTTTCGTCGGAGAGGGTGGCGAGCCGGATCCCGAACTCGCCGGCGGCGTCGGCGCTGAGGACGCCCGGCCCTCCGGCGTTCGTCACGATGGCCACTCGGTCTCCGACCGTGGTCGGCTGCATGGCCAACGCGCGCGACCACCCGATGAACTGCGAGGTGTTGCGGGCCTGAAGCACTCCGGCCTGTGCGAAGGCCGCACTGTAGGCCGCCATCGACCCGGCCAGAGAGCCGGTGTGCGATGACGCGGCCTTGGCCCCTTCGGCGGTCGAGCCCCCCTTGATGGCGACGACGGGTTTGACGGCGGCCAGCTCGCGGGCGGCCTCGTAGAAGGCCATCGGTTGGGTGAACGCTTCGACGTACAGAGCCACTGCCGTCGTGGCATCGTCGGCCGCGTACCAGCGCAGGATGTCCTCGTCCTCCACGTCGGCCTTCGACCCGAGCGAGACCGCGGCGCTCAGGCCGAACAGCTCCCGGTGTGCGTAGCTGATGACCCCGGTGATCAGTGCGCCGGACTGGCTCAGAAGACCGATGCTCCCGGGCAGGGGGGCCGACTCGGCAAAGCTCGCGTTCAGCCCGGACTCGGGGCGGATGACCCCCAGACAGTTCGGGCCGATCAGTCTCATCCCCCAGGTGCGTGCCCGATCGACGAGCGCCTCCTGGAGTCGCTTGCCCTCGTCCCCGAGCTCCGCGAATCCGGCGGAGATCACGATCATGTGGCGGACCCCCATGGCACCGGCTTCGTCGATGAGGTCGGCGATGAAGCGGGGTGGAATCGCCACGACGACGAGGTCGACCGGGTCGTCGATTTCGCTCAACGACGAAAAGGTCGGCTGCCCGAGGATGTCCTGCCCCTTCCGGTTGACCGCGTAGACCGGACCGGGAAAACCGGCGTTCCGATCGGAGGCACCGTGGATGGCTCCGAAGAGGAGGTTCCGAAGGAGCGCGTATCCGACCTTGGCCGGGTCCGAGCTCGCGCCGACGACGGCTACGGAGGAGGGGCGGAAGAAGGCGTCGAGGTCCGTCGACATCGGGTTCTCCAGCGTCGAGGTGGATTCGACACGGGCCCGATACTCGAAGGCCCGCTCGCCCCCCATAGTGCCCCGGCGTGTCGGACGAGTCGAGCCCTTTGTTCCCTCCGGGCGGCGCTGCCGGCACGCACGCCGCCTGCGCGCCGGACGGATGGTGCCCGTCCGGCGCTCCCACCTACGTCAGTACGAGGTCAGTACGGGAGCCCGAACGAGGCGAAGAAGCGCGTCGACTCGTCCGATTGGCCCGCGCCGATTCGGAAGAGGAAGGGCTGGGCCACCGGCTGGAGGAAGAGCCCTCCGCCGGGAGCGGTGTGCCACCCGCCGGGCGACTCGCTTTCGACGAAGACCCTCCCGGCATCGAAGAAGCCGAAGACGCCGACCGCCACCGGGACGACGACCCGCGGCTTCGCGACCCTGAGGCGGACTTCGCCGCTTCCCCAGAGAGAGGCCTCACCGGCGAAGCGGTTCTGGGCGTATCCGCGCACCGTGGAGGTCCCGCCGATGAAGGCGGCTCGATGCCACGGGTACTGCCCGTGCGCCTGCTCGCCCCCGCCCCGGAACGCCACCGCGAGGGCCGGCCAGGCCGAGGTGGCCACCAGGACGGATACGTCCCCCCCGGCGCGCCCGAAGGTTCGCTCCGTGTCGAAGACCTCCGGATAGACTTCGCCGAAAAGGCGGAGCCGGAACCGATTTCCGCTCCTGCGATCGTCGACCATCGGGTCGAAGGTGAGCGAGCCGCCGAGGGCCCCCGAGACGAAGACGCCCGAACCGTAGACCTGACCGAGGGTCTCGAAGAAGCGATCGGTGTTGTCCTGCGTCGACGACCGGTCGATGGTCGCGTACCCGGTCAATTCGAACCACGGCTCGGGTGAGACCCCGAAGCCGACCGAGGCGGACGTTCGGGTCAGATCGACATCGTGGAACGACTCGGGCCCGGCCGCCGGTTGAGCGTTGCCCAGTCCGTAGAAGGAGAGGACGTCGAGTCGAGAGACCCGGGCCGACACCGTCCAGAACACCGAGGAGTTCTCCCGGTTGATCCGGCCGTCGACCTCCGCGATTCCCTTGACGGCCTGGGGGCTGAACGCCGCCCTCACGTCGAAGGCGGACGCGTAGTCACGCTTCTGGAAGCCATACGACTCGAAGCGTGCACCGGCCCCGATCAGCACCCCGAGGTCCGCCGAGTACCCCGACCCGAAGATCGGCAGCGTCCGACGACCCCAGTCGAGGGGCATGTCCTTGTTCTCCTCGGACCATTCCCAGACTTCGAACGGCTTGTCGTCGATCCGAGGAGCGCGCGCACCGATCGTGGTGTTGGCACCCTCGTGATCGTAGAGGCGTACCCGCCCTCGGTCGCCCTCGAAGACGTAGCTGTCGTCGTCGGTCCCGCCGATGACCCGGACGAGGATGTCGGAGTCTCCGGGACCACGGAAGACGATGCGGTCGTCCCCGTCCCGCAGGTAGATCCGGATTTCGCGCGTCTCGGATTCGACGAAGCGTCGCTCGAAGTACGGTTCGTCCGCTTCGTCGGGGACCGACATCGTGATCGTGACCGAACCGTCGGCGGCCCGCAGCACGTCGACCACCTCGTCCTCGAGAGATGCGCGCACGTCGACCTTGTCGGTGAGCATGCGGTAGAACTCGTCCCATGCACCGGGGAGGGCGTCTCGTCGGGCGCGGAGGGTCGACGCCAACTCTTCGCCATTGACCGCGTGGATCTCGGGGGGAAGCTGGAGCACGGCCTCGCGGATCACCTCGTCGGTCAGTGCGCTCTGGACTTCGCGCCCGACCTGGTCCCACTCCGCGCGATCGAGACCGGCCAGAAACCACCTGTCGATCGCGCGAGCGTTCCAGTGAAGCCGCTTGATCGACGGATACTCCTCCTCGAAACGAACGAACTGAGGGAGGTAGAGAGACACGATTCGGGTGGCGACACCGTCGAACTTCGAGAAGGCCTGGTCGCGATCCCTCGGGACCGGCAGCCATCGGCGGGGTGCGCCCTCGTCGTACGTGGCCCACCGCCACTGGCCGCGGTGGCGGTCCCAATCCCCGAGGAAGACGTCGACGAGGCGCGCCCGCAGGAAGGCGTGCGCGTCCACGAGGTCGTCCGGGCCCTCGTCCAGTCGGTCGGTGAGCGCCTCGGAGGCGATGACCCGCTGGGAGTTTCTGAACGATGTGCGATCCCCGTCGTTCTCGTCCGGGCGCTCTTCGATCAGGCCGAGCATCCCGGAGAAATCTTCACGGAACGGCCCGAGTCGCGGGTCGTCGGGCATGACCGCCAGTCGGGGATCCACGTGAAGGATGCCGACGGCGTCGAGGAGGGGGGCTGCCACCAGAGCGCCGAAGGGGTGTGCGGCACTGATCCCGTCCTGGACGAGGTCGTTCACCACTGTTCCGTGGAAGAGGGTGTCGAGGATCGGAGACGGGTCCTTGTCCACCGACCGGAACGCGTACTCCCGGCCGTCCTCCCCCATGAACCGGAGCGAACGGGTCTGCATGCCGCCCCCGGTGCGCGTCGGCGTCAGGCCACCGCCGACCTCGTCGAGGTCGAGCACAGGCACGGTCACCGGCGTGGTCCACAGGTCCCGGTAGTGCCGCCCGAGGATCCAGCGGTGGAAGGGGCCGGCCCGGTAGCGCTCGCCTGCAGCCGTCACGGCAACTCGCGCGTCCTGCGCCGCCGCTCCGGGGCCCCAGACACCGATGGCGGTTGCCACCGCGGCACTCAACAGAAGAAAAGAAGGCTTTCGGATCGTAGTCATGGCGCTGCTTACCCTCGTGGGTTCCAACCGCGCCACCCCGGTGAACGGCGCTTCGACGAACCCTCCTCTGTGGCCCCTGAGCTTCGACCCACCGGCCGTCCTGCGTACCTTTCGGGTCCCGTCGAGGTGGTCGGGCTCAAAGATGGTGTGACCGGGTTCCCCGCGCTGACACGGAACCTGCTCCGAACCCCGGAGATCGATGTCGGACTCACTTCTCAATCGAGAGATCAGCTGGCTGCATTTCAGCCACCGCGTCCTCCAGGAAGCCGCGGACCCGAGTGTCCCGCTTCTGGAGCGTCTCTTCTTCTGCGGGATCTTCTCGTCCAACCTCGACGAGTTCTTCAGGGTCAGAGTGGCTTCGCTGCGCACGCTGCTCCGCATGGGCGGCACGGGGGCCGAGAAGCTCGGGGCGTCACCGGGTCGGCTTCTTCACGACATCCACCGGCTCGTGCTGGAGCAGCAGGAGGAGTACGGTCGGATCATCGGGAGTGTCTTCGACGAACTGGCGGAGCAGGGGATTCGGCGCGTCGACGAGACGACCGTTCCGGAGGAG
>JAUIKL010000065.1 GCA_030430625.1 Gemmatimonadota bacterium | reverse complement strand
GGCAACCGGGCCGTCCTGATCTGCAATCCCTGGGGCGCCGTTTATTTCTGGAGCTACGGGACGTTGCGGTCTCTCGCGCGCCGGTACGCGGACGCCGGGACCCACGCCATGCGGTTCGACTACTTCGGCTGCGGTGAGTCGGGCGGGGACATGACCGAGGGCTCCCTCTCCGGCTACGTCGATGACACCCTGATGGCGATCGACGAACTTCAGGCGGTCTCCGCAGCTCACACGATTCACGTCGCGGGTGCCGGGCTGGGTGCGCTCATCGCTTCGCGGGCCGCGGCCGAATCGACCGCGGTCACTCAACTACTGCTTTGGGATCCCATCGCCGAGGGGAGCGATTTCCTCGCCGGCCTCTCGCCGGTCGCCGAGCTGACGGGCCCGCCCCTACCTGAAGGCTGGCCGGACGCCAACGACTCCGAGACGCTGGAACTCTTCGGGGGCCCGGTCACACCGGCCTTCGCGCGGGAGGTGCGAGGTGCACGGATCGACCCATCTTCATGGCGTTCCGTACGGTCGGTGCTCCTGGTGACAACGTTGCGGTCCGCGACGAACTACACCGCCCTTCTCCAGCGACTCGAGGAGTCCAACACGGCCGTCCGCGTATCGGAGTGCCCCTGGCCGAACACCAACACCAATCTGACGGGTGCCCTCCCCGTAGACGCGCTGGACGCACTGGTGGACGCGGTCTCGTGAAGACAGGCTACTTCGAGCGGGCCCAGGTCATTGGAACGTCCGACAACCTCTTCGGAATTCATTGCCGAGGTACGGGGCCGGAGCGCCCGGACGCCCCGGTGGTATTGATGGTCAACGCTGGCCTCATCCACCGCGTGGGGCCGAACCGGGCCTATGCGCACCTCGC
This sequence comes from Gemmatimonadota bacterium, assembly GCA_030430625.1. GTDB lineage: Bacteria > Gemmatimonadota > Gemmatimonadetes > Longimicrobiales > Gaopeijiaceae > UBA2589. The sequence continues at coordinate 12,331 of JAUIKL010000065.1, read as the reverse complement.
GCGCGCGCTTGCAGAGGAAGGAATACCGTCATTCCGATTCGATCTGTCGGGCATCGGGGACTCGGATCGGAGAGAAGGCGTCTCGTCCCTTCAGGAGGCGGTAGCCCAGGACATCGCGGAGTCCGTCACCTTCGTGAAGAGCCTGGACCCGGAGCGGCCCGTGGTTCTCCTCGGGATCTGCTCCGGCGCCTTCGACGCGGTAGAGAACGGCCTTGCCGACCCGCGGATCAAAGGGGTGGTGCCAATCGACCCTCAGGGCTCGTTCCGGACACCCCGCCACACTGCGTTCCACTACGTGCGGCGCATGGCGACCGTGAGCAGTTGGCGAAACGCTCTTCGAAACCCGGTCCAGACGCTCCGGATCGCTCACCAGCGAATCGTCGGGACGAACGGCGTAGAGGGGCTCGACACGGGAGAGTCGACTCCGGCGCTGGTCCGTGGAGGGGTCCGCCCCCGCTATTCGAGGCGAAGCCTGGGAGACAAGCTCGACGAGATCATCAAGGCGGAACTCACGGCCCTCTTCGTCTTCACCGAGGGCCTGGAGGAGAACTACGTGTACGAGGGCCAGTTTCGCGACTGCTATCCCGTACAGTGCAGGCACCCGAGCGTAGGACATGCGTTCATTCCCGGATCGGACCACACCTTCGCACGGCGCGCCGACCGCGACGCCCTCGTGCAGCTCGTGTCCACCTGGATCAAGGCGACCCGCTTCTGATCGGGCTCGTTGGGGTTTCGCCGTCGGACTGATCGAGTCCGGCTGCGATCTGCCCGAGGGTCTGGAAGAACAACGACCGGGGGTCGAGCCTGCGCCCGAACTGCGCTTCTACGCGGGAAACCACCTGCATCGCGAGGAGGGAGTGCCCTCCCAACTCGAAGAAGTTGTCCGTCTCCCCGACCCGTTCTACGCTCAGCAAATCGACCCACACTTCGGCCAGCGCTCTCGCGGACTCGGAGGAGGGCGGAACGTGCTCCTTGGTCGGGGTCACTCCCTTCGCGAAGGGGTCGGGCAGCTTCTTGCGGTCCGTCTTCCCGTTGGGAGTCAGCGGGAACTCGTCCATCGGGACGACGAGTGCCGGGACCATGTACTCCGGGAGTTGCCCGCGCAGGGCACGCCTGATCTCGGTAGCGGTAAGCGGATCGTCTCGGAACCGCACGTACGCTACGAGGCGCTCCGCGCTGGGCGCGACCACAGCGTCGGCAACCTCGGGCATGAGCCGTAGCACGGACTCGATCTCGCCCAGCTCGATCCGAAAGCCGCGGACCTTCACCTGATCGTCGAGTCGCCCCAGGTGCTCGATCACGCCGTCGTGGGTGAGTCGGACGAGGTCTCCGGTCCTGTACATCCGGCCACCCGGGTGGAACGGATCCTGGAGGAATCGATCCTCGGTCAACTCGGGGCGTTGGTGATACCCCAGGGTGACTCCCGCGCCACCGATGAAGAGCTCACCCGGAACTCCGACGGGGGAGAGCCGTCCCTCCCGGTCCAGGACGTATGTCGTGGTATTCCCGATCGGCCGTCCGATCAGGATCGAATCGGGGTGGTCCACGCGCCACGTCGTCGACCAGACCGTGGTCTCGGTCGGCCCGTACATGTTCCAAAGCTCACCCGTGCGCGGGAGAAGCTCGCGGGCCAGGTCGGGAGCCAGGGCCTCGCCACCGCACAGCGCCTTCAGACCCTCGCGACCTGTCCATCCTGCTGCGAGGAGTAGCTTCCACGTGGATGGCGTCGCCTGGAAGACGGTCACGGCCTCCGAGTCGAGCAGCTCCGCCAGCCGGTGGCCATCGACCGCGTCTCGCGGGTCCGCGAGCACAACGGTGGCCCCCTGAGTCAGCGGCAGGAAGAGCTCGAGAGCGGAGATATCGAACGAGATCGTCGTGACCGCGAGGAGGATGTCGTCCGCCTTGAACCCCGGCTCGCGCGCCATCGATGTCAGGAGGTTCAGCACCGCCCCGTGCGGCACCACGACACCTTTCGGCTTCCCCGTGGAACCGGATGTGTAGATCAGGTACGCCGGATCCGCTGCTCCCACGGCGACGAAGTCGATCGGGTCTGGCAGGGGGTCGGTCCCGAGACGCAAGCGCCCGATCGAGTGGGAACTCCCGACTTCCGGTGTGTGCGCATCGGTGATGAGCGCAACGGCCTTCGCGTCGGCCAGCATGTAGTCGAGGCGCGACACGGGATAAGACGGATCGAGGGGCACATACGCTGCCCCCGTGCCCAATACGCCGAGGAGCGAGGCGACCGTGTCACGCCCGCGATCCATGAGCACACCGACTCGCTCTCCCGGGCCGGCCCCGAAATCTCGGAGCGCCGCAGCGATGGATCCGCCCCGCGAGACGAGCTCCGCATAGGTGTACGCCCCGTCCGAAGCCTTCACCGCGACCCGATCCGGGCTCTCGATGGCTCGAGCCACGATCAGGTCGACGAACGAGGGAACGTCAGGAAGAGTCATGTCCGTTCGATTCCACGTGTCGACCAGTCTGGTCCGATCGGCATCGACGACCGCCGCCAGGTCGGTCACTGAGCGGGTCGGGTCGTCGACCGCCCGTTCGAGGATCCAGACGAAGTGTTCGAGGACCTGATCGGCCGTCTCGGAGCAGAACAAGGACTGATTGAAGTCGAGACGGGCCTTCCCGACGTCCCCGTCCAGGAGGATGGTCAACGCGAGTTCGAGAGGGGCGGCTCGTCGACCCAATCGAACACCGAATTCGTTCTGCATGCCCGGTCCCGCTTCGTCGCGGTGGAGCACGTTGAAGAGCGCTTGAAAGAGGGGGGGACGACTGGCGTCTCGTTCGATGTCCAGTTCGCGAATCAAGACCTCGAACGGGAGGTTCTGGTGCCGCAGCGCCTCGAGCGCCGTGCTTCGGACTCGGGAGAGCAACTCCAGGAAGGTGGGATCCCCGGAGAGATCGTTCCTGTGCACGACCGAGTTGATGAACGGGCCGATCAACCCCTCGAGCTCATGATGGGTTCGGTGCGCCGTCGGCACGCCGACGGCAATGTCGTCCTGCCCCGTTCTCGCCTTGAGGGTGATCGTCTGGGCGGCGAGCAGGACCATGAACGGCGTGGCCCCCTGTTCGGCGGCCAAGGCCCGCACGCGCGCCACGAGGTCCGCCGGCAGGTCACGGGATGTCTCACCGCCCTCGCCTCGGTACACGGCCGGTCTTGGGTAGTCGGTGGGGAGGTCGAGTGGCTGGAGTCCCGCGAGCCGTCTACGCCAGAAGTCGACCTCCGTGGAGAGTCGATCTCCTTCGAAGACCTTGCGCTGCCACCGCGCAAAATCCGCGTACTGCACGCGAAGCGCCGGTAGAGCTGAGAGGTCACCGTCCTCGTAGACGGTGCGAATCTCCCAGTCGAGGACCGCGAACGATGCGTTGTCCGCCACGCAGTGGTGCACGCCCAATCCGAACAGTGTCTCCGAATCGGACACGCGGACGACGAACACACGCAGCAGCGGGCCGTGTTCGAGGTCGTATGGCTCGAACAGTGCGTGAGTCAACGCTTCCACGGCCCCCGCCGGATCGTCCGTCGGCGCCTCCAGAACGTGGACCTGGGGTGCGGCCTCCTCTGCGAACAGGAGGTAGGGACGACCGTCCCTCGAGCGTAGCACGCTATGTAGGAGGGTGTGCCGACGGGCAACGGCGTGTACCGCCTCACGGAGGCGCGCCACGTCCACCGATTGTTCGATCCGCCGGGCCACGGCCAAATTGTACCCCGTGTCGTCCGGCGAGACCTGCTGGAGGAACCACATTCGCTCCTGCGCGAACGACGCTCGAGCCGGCTCGCCATCCGAAGCCTCGAGCAGGGGCAACCCGCTCCGGCTGGCTTGATCCGCGGCCCGCGCCAGAGCCGCGACCGTCGGCTCCTCGAAGGCGATACGCAGCTCGAGATCGATGCCGAGAACGCTTCGGATCCGCGCCACGACCTTCACCATGGAGAGGGAGTGCGCTCCTGACGAAAACAGATCGTCGTCCGGGCCCAACCCCTCGGCGCCCAACACCTGCTGGGCAATCCCCAGGATCGCCCGTTCCGACGAGGTCACCGGACGTTGCCTACGGGTATCGGAACGGCCCACGACCGAGTGTCCGACGGGCAGAGACGACCGGTCGATCTTTCCTGTCGGGGTACGCGGTAGCACGTCCACCACGACCCAGCCCGTCGGCACCATGAAGCCCGGAAGCCGGGCTCGGCACCACTCCCCGAGAGCGGCCAGCGACGAGTCGGCACCGTCACGGAGGACGACGCACGCCGTCAGAGTGGGGATTCCTTCTGTATCCTCCGGAGCGTGTACCGCTGCCTCCACGACCGACGAGTGCGCGACGAGGGCGGACTCCACTTCCGCCGGTTCGACGCGGTGCCCTCTCACCTTCATCTGCTGGTCGACCCGGCCGAGGTGGACGTACGACCCGTCGAGGCGCCGGCGTACTAGGTCGCCGGTCCTGTAGTGCGTTCGTCCGAGCGTATCCGGCTCGCTGAACCGGTCCGCGGCCTCCTGCTCTCGGTTCCGGTACCCGAGGGCGTTGCGCCGACTGACCAACACCAGCTCCCCGATCCCCGGGTCGGGCTGATCGTCCGGCCCGATGAGCACGGCCTCCACATCGTCCACCGGCCATCCGAGGGGCACCTCCGCGGGCGCAGCCCCGCGCCCCCGTTCGATTGCGCAGGCGAACGCCAGGCTGTGCTCTGCCGCACCGTACAGATTCAGGAGGGTGGCGCCGGGCCCGAACCGTGTCTCGAACGCCTCCATCTCCGATGGTCGCATCTGCTCGCCACCGAGCACGAGTACCCTCACGTGATGGAAGGAGCCCTCGTCCGTTACGGACGACACTGTCCGGAACACCGTCGGAGTGAGATGGAGTGTGGAGACCGCGAGGTCCCGGGTCACGGTCGGCAGATCGGCCAGATCCAGGGTCCGTAGGTCGAGGGGGATGACGGTCGCCCCGGCAATGAGTCCCCCGAACAGGTCCATCAGGGAAGCGTCGAACGACATGGACGCGGTGAGGGCCACCCGGTCCGCCCGGTCGAACTTCATCAGGTCGGCGTACCGCTGAGCGTGTCGCGCCAGGTTCCCGTGCGTCTGCTCCACCGCCTTGGAGCGTCCCGTCGACCCAGAGGTGTAGAGGAGGTACGCGATAGACTCCACGTCGGGGGCTTCGAACGCCTCCCCATGTCCAGGCTCTGACGCCAGGATCAAGCTGACGTCCATCACCGGTACATCTCCCAGGACCCACTCCTGAACGCGCTCGACCAAGCTTCCCATGGTGAGAACCACACCCGCCTGTGCGTCCGCGAGCATGTACGCCACGCGCTCGGCCGGATAATCCGGATCGATGGGTACGTAGGCCCGACTCGACGCCAAGACACCGCAGACGGCCACCGCGGCGTCCACCCCATGCGGCACCATCACGGCAACCGCCGCGTCTGGGGCTAGGTCCTTCTTGCGTACCTCGGTCGCGACCTGCGCCATATACCGAGCGAGTTCCGAGTAGGTGACCTCCCGGCCATCGCGGCCGGCCAGTGCGACAGCGTTGGGGCTCGTCCGTGCCAGCTCCGCTACCCGGGCCGGCACACTCTCCGGCGCCCGGGCGCCAAGATCCCGGACCCATGCCGGCCTCTCCGGCCTCGAGAGCGCCGTGTCCAGGACCACATCCGGCGAGGCGGTGCCTACGTTCAGTGTCTCGAGCACCCGGTCGAGCAGGTGTATCATCCGATCGCGCTCGAAGAGCTCCGCATTGTAGACGAGGTCGAGGTGGAACCCGTCGCTCTGCTCCGAACCGTACAGCGTCAGATCGAACTTGGACGCCTGGTCGAACGCGTCCCGCCCGACCTCGGAGTTCGCCGCCGCGACGCGAAGCCCACCCGCTTCCGCTGTCTGCCCATCCGCCAGCACCGGTAGGACGTTGAGCATCATCTGGAAGAGAGGCGTCCGCGACGCGTCCCGAGGTGGGTCCAGCGCCTCGAGCAAGGCGGGGAACGGCATCTCCTGGTGATCGAACGCCGCCAACGCCTGCTCGCGGGCAGTCTGGAGCAGCTCCCGAAAGGTGGCCCCGGTGCGGACGCGGATGCGGAGTGGGAGTTGGTTCACGAACATCCCGACCACACTCGCGGCCTCCGGGCGGGTGCGGCCCGCCACGGGAACTCCGAGCACGAGGTCCCGTTGCCCGGACTCCTCGGAGACCGTGCTCCCCAGGGCTGCGAACAATGCCATGAACCGGGTCGCCCGCTCAGCGATGAGCAGATCCTGAAGCGCGGCCACCGTCCCGGAGGGCACGATCAGAGACACCCTCCCTCCGCGAAAAGCTTGTGCTGCCGGGCGAGCTCGATCCGGAGGCAATTCGGTGATCAGGGGGGCATCCTTCAGGTACGACCGCCACCAGTCTGCCTCAGAGCGCAATCGGTCATCCGACCAATGTGCACGCTCCATCCGGGCCAGGTCCTCGTACCCCAACGGCAGCGGCGCCAGCGCGTGGCCATCCAGTGCGCGCATCAAGTCCTGAAAGAAGACTCCGATCGACGCGGCATCGGCGGCTACATGGTGGAAGACGACGACGAGGTGGGCATGCCCATCCCCGTGGATGACCAGGCGGGCTCGGAACGGGACGTCCGCAGCCAGGTCGAACGCCGCGCCCCTCTCGCTCGTCACGGTCGCGCCGAGCGCGGCGTGTACTTCCGTGGCCGAGCCCCTCAGGTCCTCCACCTGCAGCAGCTCGTCCGGGACGGGCACGATCCGGAGCACCGGTCCGCCACTGCCCTGTACGATGATGCTCCGTAAGGCCGTCTGGCGCTCCACGACCTGACGGATCGCGGCCTCGATGGCCTCGGCGTCGACAGCACCCGAGAGCTCCACGACGGCAGGCAGGTTGTAGACCGTCGATGACGGCTCGAGCTGCTGAAAGAGCCAGATGCGCTCCTGGGCGATCCCGAGCGGGTGTGCCCCCGCTCCGGGGCCATGGTCCGGCGCCGCGCCGGAGTCGGATGCGCTCAGCAGGACAGCGAGGACCTCGCTGCGTGACGCTGCAAGCTCTTCACGGAGCTCCGCGGTCAGAGCACCCCGTGGACCCCTAAAACGAAGCCGCCCACCCTCTTCGAACAACTCGATTCCGAGTTCGCGTACGCGCTCGATGAGGCGACTGACCTCGGACGACGATCCGTTTCCGCCTCGGCTCATATGTCGCCCTCTTCCATCGCGACGATCTCCCCAGTATCGGTGTTGGCCCCCGACTCCTTCACCCACTCGGCCATCTCTGCGACCGTGGGGTGGTCGAACAGCCTCCTCAGGCGCAGGTCGACGCCGAACGCATCTTTGGCGCGAGCGACGACCTCCACGGCATTCAACGAGTGGCCCCCGAGTTCGAAGAAGTCGTCATGGATACCAACCCGTTCGATCGCCAGCACGTCCGCCCAGAGGCGGCAGAGGACGTCCTCCTCCTCACTCCGTGGCGCGACGAATACAGAGGTGGATCGCACGTGGGCAGAGGAATCCGGTAGGCGCCCCCGATCGATCTTACCGTTGGGCGTGAGTGGGAGCGCTTCCATCGGCACGAAGACCGACGGGATCATGTACGGAGGGAGAGCCTCGGCGACCCACGGCCGCAGGACGGAAGAGGGGACTTCCTCCGATCGAGGAATCACGTAGGCGATCAACCGGTCGTCGCGGGCTACGGCGACCGCGTCCCGCACCTCCGGATGCGACGTGAGTCGAGACTCGACTTCCCCGAGCTCGATGCGGAAACCGCGCACCTTCACCTGGTGGTCCAGTCGGCCGAGGTGCTCCAAGCAGCCGCCCGCTCGCCACCGGACCAGGTCGCCTGTGCGATACAGCCGCTCGCCCTTCCGGAACGGACTCTCGACAAACCGCTCCGCCGTGAGATCAGGCTGGTCGACGTAACACGTCGCCACCCCGGCACCTCCGATCCACAGCTCCCCGGGCACACCAACCGGGACGAGACGCCTTTCTTCATCCAACACATAGACCGAAGTGTTGGCGATCGGCGTGCCGATGAGGACCGGCGCCCCCGGCTCGAGACGTTGGACCGTGGACCATACGGTCGTCTCGGTCGGGCCGTACATGTTCCAGAGTTCGCTCACCCGCTCCACGAGCGCCTCCGCGAGGGCAGCGGGCAGCGTCTCCCCGCCACAGAGCACTCTAAGGTCGGACTTGCCCGCCCAACCCGAGGCGAGCATCGCCTTCCAGGTCGCCGGCGTCGCCTGCATGACCGTGATGTCGTCGGCCTCGAGCCGATCGGCGAGCCGACGGCCATCACCAATCTCCTCATCCCCGGCGATCACGACGCTGGCCCCCGTGACCAGCGGCAAGAAAAGCTCGAGCACCGCGATGTCGAAGGAAATCGTCGTCACCGCGAGCAAGCGATCCCCCGGTCGGAGGCCCGGCTCTTCGGCCATGGCGGCGAGGAAGTTGGCCACGGCCCTGTGGGGGACCTCGACACCCTTCGGCTGGCCCGTGGATCCGGACGTATAAATGACGTACGCCGCATCCTCCGGAGCCGTGGGGTGGAAACCGGCGGGCCCTGGCGGCGTCCAGCGGTCCAGGTCCAGGATGGGAACCTCCGCATCGAGGGATCGCTCGAGCCCACGATGTGTGACCACGACGTCCGCTTTCGAGTGTCCGATCATGTATGCCAAGCGGGCAGGCGGATAGGCGGGGTCCAACGGCACGTAGGCGGCACCGCAGCCCTGGATCCCCAGGAGGACCGCAAGCATCTCCCGACTGCGCTCCATGATGACCCCCACCCTCCCTCCTGGCCGTACCCCCCGCTCGATCAGCGCCGCTGTGATCCGTTGTGCGGCGTCCACGAGCTCGCCGTACGTGAAGGCGCCCGACGGTGAATCTACAGCGAGCCGATCGGGGTCGGTGGACGCGCGGATCGCGATCTGCTCCAACGCACTCACGGAGGGTGCAAACTCGCCCGAACGGTCGTTCCAGCACTCCAGGAGCAACTGCGAGTCTCGCGACGTCACGCCGGCCGCCTCGACCAAGGGTCGATCGGGGTCTGCCGCAGCCTGCTCGACCATGTACCGAACGTGGTGGAGAAGCCCCTCCATCCGTTCCGCGTCGTAGAGGTCGCGGTTGTAGACAAGACCGACATCGAGTCGACCACCACGCTGCTGAGCGTACAGGGTGAGGTCGAAGCGCGCCTGCGGATCACCCATGGCCGCGATGTCTTCCATCTTCGGCGGCGAGAACCGTGTTCCTGCGAGCTCGACCGACAGCTCCTCCGGCGCCGGCGGAATCATAGTAAGCATGGCCTGGAACAGAGGCGTGCGACTGCGGTCCCGAGGCGGGTTCAGCTCGTGGAGGAGCAGCGGGAACGGTACGTCCTGGTGGCCGAATGCCGCCAGAACCGTCTCGCGCGCGGTTCGGAGCAAGTCGCGGAATGTCCCTCCGCGGTTGACCGGAACATGGAGGGCCAACTGGTTCGCGAACATCCCCACCAACTCCAGCAGTTCCGTGCGGCTCCGCCCGGTAGAGGGTGCTCCGATGACCACGGAGTCTTGTCGAGAATGGAAGGCCAGAACACCGGCGAAGGCCGCGAGCAGCGCCATGAACGCGGACGCCTTCTCCTCTCTTAGCAGAACCGACAGCGCCTCGGAAGCCGGCCCCGAGACTTCCGTGGAGGTGCGCCCCCCGGTGAAGGTCTGGTCCGGCGGCCGCGGACGGTCGGTCGCAAGGTCGAGGACGAGCGGTGCGTTCGCGAGGTGCTTTCGCCAGAAGCCCAAGCCCTGCTCCAACCGGTCGCCGTGCCAGGCTCGGCGCTCCCACGCCACGTAGTCGCGGTAGCGTACAGGTAGCTCCTCCGGAGTCCCGCCGTCGTAGAACGCCAGCATGTCGCGCCAGAAGGTCCGAGCCGAGTTCGCGTCGAGTGCCAGATGGTGGAAGACGAGCTGGAGGTAGTGCCGCTCTGCCCCGAGATCGACGAGAAGGCCTCGAAAGGGAATCTCTTCGGCGGGGCGGAAGGGTCGGTGGCCCTCGGCCCGAAGCGCAGCCGTGGCCTTGTCTTGGGCCTCGGCTTCGTCGAGTGAGGAGAGGTCGAGGAAGGTCAGCACATTGTCGGGAACCGACACGACTTCCTGCCAAACCTTACCCTCCTCTTCCACCAACAGAGTCCGGAGCGGTTCGTGTCGCCCGAGCGTCCGACGGATCGCGCCCGTCAAGCGGTCGACATCTACGGCGCCGCTCAACTCGAGCACCGGCGCCATGTTGTACGTGCTGAGCTCTGGGTCCAGCTCCTGGAACACCCAGAGGCGCTCCTGAGCGAACGACAGTGGCACCCGTACATCGTCGGCCAACCGCTCGACCGGAGGCAGCGTCGTCGACTCACCGGTCCCGGCTGGCCGAGTCGCCAGCTCGGCAATCGTGGGTCCGTCGAAGAACTCTCGCAGGGACAGCTCCACGCCGAGCACGTCGCGGATGCGCGCCACGACCTCGACGGCCGTGAGCGAGTGCCCGCCCAGGGCGAAAAAGTCGTCGCGGATGCCGACCGACGAGATGCCCAGCGCCTCGGACCACACCTCTGCGAGGACCTCTTCCGTGGGGGTCCGCGGGCCGACGTATTCGACTCCCTGACGAGCTGGGAGGGCGCCGAGCGGCAAGGCGCCGCGATCGACCTTGCCGGAGGGGGTCCGGGGCAGTGCGTCCATGATCACCCAGGCGCCGGGCACCATGGGATCGGGTAGCCGCTCACGACACCAGTCGGACAACGTACCGACTTCCGGCGCCGAGGCTCCGTCTCGGCCCACGACGCAGGCCGTGAGGGTCGTCTCGCCGGTGGGTCCGATCGGAGCGTGCACCGCCGCCTCCAGGACCGAACTGTGCTCTCCAAGTACGGATTCGACCTCGCCCGGCTCGACCCGGTGTCCGCGCACCTTGAGCTGATGGTCGACCCGCCCCATGTGGACGTATGTGCCGTCCAGTGTCCGTCGCACGAGATCACCGGTCCGATACCGCGTGCGGCCCGAGTCCTCGGTGGCTTCGAAACGCGCCGAGGTCTCGTCCGATCGACCTCGATACCCCAAGGCGTTGAAACGGCTGACGATCGCCATCTCCCCCATGACCCGATCAGGCTCTCCAGCGTCGTCGAGAAGTACGACCTCCACGTCGTCGACCGGCCATCCGATCGGCACCTCGGTGGCCCGCTCGTGCAGCCCACGGGGTACGGGGTAAGCGAGCGCCAGGGTGTGCTCGGACGGGCCGTACGAGTTGACGAGAACGGCATGGGGGGGGAAGTACCGTTCGAACAGCTCCACGTCGTGCACGCGGAGCGCCTCCCCGCCGAGATCGACCCTACGGACGCCGGCGAAACGCGGATCACGTGCGGTTCCGAGAGCGGCGCGGAAGACGGTGGGTGTGAGGTGTAGGGTGGTGAGTCCCAGACCCCGCGCCAGCTCCGGGAGTTCGCTCACACCCAATCGCCGAATGTCGAGCGGGACGACAACGGCCCCGGCCACGAGCCCGCCGAATAAGTCCATCATGGACGCATCGAACGCCAACGAGGCGGTAAGGGCAACCCGATCGGAAGGGCTCAGTGCCAACAGGTCTGCATACCGCTGAGCGTGTCGCGCGAGGCTGCCGTGCGTTTGTTCTACCGCCTTGGGCCGCCCTGTCGACCCAGAAGTGAACAACAGGTACGCCACGTCGTCCGGAGCAGGCATGGCGCCGGCGGTGTCGGCAGCCCGGTGTGTCGCAACCTCCACCTCGATCAGCGGGACCTGCTGGCCGACCGATTCTCGTGCTCTGCCCGCCAAAGCGCGCACCGTGAGCACGGCCCCCACGTTGGCCTCGCGAAGCATGTAGGTCACACGGTCGGCCGGGTAGCCCGGATCGACTGGCACGTAGGGGCGCCCCGACCTCAACACCCCGCACACGGCGATCACTGCGTCGACGCCGTGCGGAAGGAGCACGGCGACGGCCTCTCCCGGGCCGGCCGCGTCGCGCACAGACGTCGCCACGCTCTCCACACGAGCCGCCAGATCCCGGTAGGTGACGGTCGCTCCCGCCTCGTCGGTGAGTGCGACCGCATTGGGCTGAGTCCGCGCCAACTCACGGATCCGCTCCGGAACAGTCCTCGACGCACCTGTTCCCGCGTCGGCGGCCCACCCTGGGCGTTCCGGCGCTGGCAGGAGTTCGCCCACGACCGTATCGGGCGACCTCCCACCCATCTCGAGGATCTGCACGATATCGCCCACGAGTCGGGCCGCCGTGTCGGCTTCGAACAGTGCCTCGTTGTACACCAGGACGAACCGGAGACCCTCGGCCTCTTCGAGCGCGTACAACGTGAGGTCGAACTTCGACTGGGCATCGACCAGAGCCAG
>JAUIKL010000293.1 GCA_030430625.1 Gemmatimonadota bacterium | reverse complement strand
GCCCGCTGGTCGACACGAAGTACAGGACATCCCGGAGGTCGATGACCCCGCGCGCCACGTTCTCGAAGTGGGTGACCACCGAGAGTTGGGCCACCGCGCCGGCCACGGTCGGAGGGAGACCGATCTGAACGATCGGCAGACCGATCAGGAAGAGGGTGAAGCTGATGGCCGAGGCGGCAATGAAGGCCGTGATCTGGTTGCGTGTGATGCTCGACGCCCACACGCCCACGGCGGTGAGTTGTGCTCCCAGCAGGACGGCCCCGATGTACTGCGCCACCACGATCCCGCCGTCCGCCTCCGAAACGGCCAGCACCCCGATCGCGGTCGGGAGCGTTCCAGCCAGGGCCACCATCACGAAGGCCCAGCTCCCCAGGAACTTCCCCAGCACGACCTGCCCCTCGGTGATCGGCTGAGCCATCAACCAGTCCAGCGTCTTCCCTCGACGCTCTTCCGCGATCGACCGCATGGTGGCCGCCGGGACGAAGACGGCGAAGAGGATCGGGAGCAGGTCGAAGATCGGCCGGAGAGACGCAACCGACGTCGCGTACATCGTCCGAAACGCGATGAAGAGTGTGATGGCCAGGAAGGCCACGATCAGTACGTACGCGGTCGGCTGTTCGAAGTAGCTCCGCAGCTCCTGGCGGGCGAGCGTGACGGCGCTACGCATCGGCCGAGTCCGCCGTCAACGTGCGGAAGAGCTGCTCGAGACTCTCCTGTTCCCGGTAGAGCTCCCAGAGGGTCCAGCCATGCTCGTGGGCCAGGGAGGACAGCCGCGGTCGGAGCTCGGCGGCTTCGGGCGCCTGAACGACGACCCGCGTCCGCCCCTCCCGGCTCTCGGACGCCACTACGGAGCCGAGCGTTCCCAACGCCTCGACGATCCCGTCACCCTCCGCCTCCACGACGTAGCGCGCCCCACCCGTTCGACCCGCGATCAGGTCGCTCGCCGTCCCCTCCGCGGCCAGTTCCCCGCGTCGGAGGATCACGAGCCGTGAGCAGGTGGCCTCCACCTCCTGCATGACATGCGTGCTCAGAAGGATCGTCCGCTCGCGTCCCAACGACCCGACGAGCCGCCGGATCTCGACGCGCTGGTTCGGGTCGAGCCCCTCCGTGGGTTCGTCCAGGACGAGGACCTCGGGGCGGTGGAGGATGGCTGCGGCCAGACCGATCCGCTGCCGGTACCCCTTCGAGCAGTCGCCGATGGGTCGGTAGAACACCGCACCGATATCGGTCTCATCGACCGCGTCCGAGATCCCCGAGCGGGCTTCGGCGGCGGAGAGACCACGCAGCTCCGCCACGTAGTCGAGGTACTCGGCCACCAGCAACTCGTCGTAGAGAGGGTTGGCTTCGGGGAGGTACCCGACACGCCTCTTTGCGGCCGGCAGGTCCGCATCGATCGGCACGCCGTCGAAGAGAATGGTCCCCCGGTCGGGCTGGAGGGTGCCGGTAATCATCTTCATCGTCGTCGACTTACCGGCCCCGTTGGGTCCGAGGAAGCCCAAGACCTCCCCCCGTGCGACTTCGAAGCTCAAGTCGTGCACGGCGAGGACATCACCGAAACGTTTGGTGACACGTTCGACCGTGATCATGGAGTCCTGTGCAGCTGAAAAACCGGGTCGGGCGAGTTCGCTCGACGTGGCTCAAGCACGAGGGGCCCGGAGACCGGTCGAGCGAGACGTTTTCAGATCGATCGGATCCGATTGTAGGGGCGAAGGGTTGCTCTGTCCACCGCTTCGGAGCCGTCCTCCGACTACTCCTCGAACAGCTCCCTGAACGCCCCCGCCATACGCGGACCGGCGCCTTCGTCCTCGTGTTTGAAAAAAACGAAGGCACGCTCCCAATCCGTTGCCGCGACCCGCTCCGCCCAGCGTCGGAGGTCAGCGTCGTCGTAGCCCGGGCGCCGGAGTCTCAGATACCCCCATGGCGCCGTTTCCACGATCGGTTCGTCCTCTTCGGTGTCGTCCGTATCCGCACACACCCACGTCATCGCACGACTGCGGAGGAGGTCGTAGACCTCGTCGGTCTTCCAGCTGTCGTGCCGGAACTCGAAGGCACCGGGCGTCCCCTCCGGGAGGATGTCGAGGAAGCCGCTCAGCCGATCGAGATCGACCTTCAGGTTCGGCGGCAGCTGGAAGAGAACGACGCCGAGCCGATCTCCCAGAGCACCGAGCGTTTCGAGGAGGTACTCGGTCGGGTCCCGCGACTCCTCCTTGAGGCGCGTGAAGTGGGTGATCCTCCGGGATGCCTTGATGGAGAAGCGGAACCCCTCCGGAACCTGATCCGCCCAGCTCTCGAGCACGTGACTCTTCGGCAGTCGATAGAACGTGTTGTTGATCTCGACGGCGCTCAGCCGCTCACCGTAGTAGGAGAGCATCTTCTTGGCCGACAAGTCCTCGGGGTAGAACGACCCCTTCCACTCCTTGTAGCTGTAGCCGCTGGTGCCGACGAACAGATCCATGGGG
>JAUIKL010000064.1 GCA_030430625.1 Gemmatimonadota bacterium | reverse complement strand
TTCCTCGTGGTCGAACTCATGCGACAGGGTCACGGGCCGGAAGAGGCGTGCCGGTTGGCGGTCGAACGGGTCATCGAGAAGAACCCGGATTGGCGGGACATCCAGGTCGGCTTCCTGGCCCTGGCCAAGGACGGTTCGTACGGGAGCTTCTGTATCCAGCCGGGGTTCAACTACGCCGTCCGCACGCCCGAGGTCGAGAACGCCCTGATCGACGCCGAGAGTCGTATCGGCTGACCGCCCACGATCGCGCTCGCTCAGCCCACCCTTCGACCCCCCGCAGATGACCGACGACCGACGGTACACCGACGACGAAGTGGCCGAGATCCTCGACCGCGCCACCGCGGCCGACAGCGAGCCGGGGCGGGCGCTGACCGCTTCGTCCGCCGGGCTGACGATCGCCGAACTCGAGGCGATCGGCTTCGAGGTGGGGATCCCGGGTGACCGTATCCGAGCGGCCGCTGCAGCTCTCGATCGGCCGGGCGGCGAGCCGACGGCCGAGCGTCGCTTTCTCGGAGCTAGAATCGGCGTCGGCCGGACCTTCTATCTGCCCCGCCCGCTGACCGACGACGAGTGGAATCGCCTCGTCGTGGATCTTCGGGACACCTTCGAGGCAAAGGGCACACTTCGTCAGGACGGCGACTTCCGTCAGTGGACGAACGGCAACCTTCAAGTCCTCCTCGAGCCGACCGGTGAGGGCGCGCGGCTGCGCATGAAGACGATGAAGGGTTCGGCGTACTCGAACCTCGTCGGGGGCGGCGCCCTGATCGGGATGGGCGGGATCGCATCGATCTTCGCCGCCGATACGATCGACTTCACGATCTTCGTCGTCATGGCGATCGTCGGCTTCGTCGTCCACCTCTCGAGTCGCTTCTCCCTCCCGGGTTGGGCGAGGGAGCGGGAGCGGCAGATGGAGGAGATCGGCGCCCGGGTGACGGCCCGCCTGGCCGAGGAGCCGAGGCAGCTACCGCCGTCGGAGTAGGTCGGCGTACACGAAGCCCTCGCGCTCGACGACCTCCCCGGGCTCCACATCGATACGGGCATCGAAGACCGGGCCGGCTACGACACAGGTGTGGAACTCGCCGTTCTCTCCGCACGGATCGACGTCGTCCGGAAGGACTTCGAGTGCAGTGCGGTCCAGGGGTCGGCCAGCCATCCCTCGCGGGACCTTTCGAGGGTCGAGGGAGACGACGTACGCCTCCAGCCCCGCCTCCAGCATCTCCTCCATGAGCTCTCCGGTGTCCCGACCCCACAGGGGAAAAGCCGGGGTGATGCCCGTTCCATCGAGAAGACTCTCACGGTAGGCGCGAACGTCCTCCAGAAAGAGATCGCCGAAGGCCATCTCCCGGACCCCCGCGCCCCGAGCCCGCTCGATCAGCGGGTGGACGGCGGCCACGTACTCATCGTTGGAGCACGGGTACGGGAGTTCGACGGTGTGGAGAGGGAGCCCCGCTGCCTCGGCCTGGGCCTCGAGGATCTCGATCCGGGTTCCGTGCACGGCGACCCGACCGAAGGTCGGCGTCACCGTCGTCACGAGGGCCGTGATGTCGTCCGATTCGTGGAGCGCCCACGCGCTGTCCTTACCCGTGCTCCACCAGAGCCATCGCCCGCCTTCGGTGCTGCCGGTCACGGAGTCGGCCACTCGACGTCGGCGGCGGACACAGTCCACCGGATCGGATCCCGACCGTCGATCGTGAGGATGACGACGGCGCTTTCTGCTGGCGCATCGGGATGGCCGGCGTCGACGACGAGCGTGGCGCCCGACGCTCCGCCGTCCGTCCCGATCACCGCGGTCATCGAGGTCCATCCCTCCATCGACTGCACGTGTCCGAGTGCCACCGTCTGCCAGAGCACGGTGCCGTCGTCATCGACCTCCCGCATGACTCCTTCTGCACCACGTGACGCTCGGATTTGCTCGACATCGACCTCGAAAGTGTACTCGACGCCGTCGACGATCCGCGTGGCCGTGAGTCCGAGCCGAGCCGACCGGCCCGCAGAGGCGGGTCGGGCGGGCATGTGAAGCGTTCGGCGGAGGGGTCGGCCGCCGGCACTCGGGACGACGGAGCCCGCCTCCACGGCCCGTGTTCCATTCACCCACACGTCCCGAATCCCCTCGGACGTCGCGGCCGGATCGAGATAGGTGGCGCGGTCGATCACGGTCTCCGGATCGAAGACGACGACGTCGGCCGCCATACCCGGCGCAAGGTACCCCCGGTCGACCATCCCGACCGTCTCCGCCGGGACCCCGGTCATCCGATGGATCGCACCCTCCCACGTCAGCACGCCCAACTCCCGGACGTAGCGGCCGAGTGCACGCGGGTAGGTCCCGTAGTTCCGCGGGTGGCCGGCGGGGCCGACGACCGGGTCGCAGTCACACGAGATCGAGGTGGCCGGATAGGACAGGATCGCGGCCAGGTCGTCCTCGGCTCCGAAGCGGAGAATGACCGGGCGCGACGTCTCTTCGGTCAGGAGCCGCACCACGGCCTCGCCTCCGTCGTCGATGCCGTACTCGGCCATGACGTCGGTCAGCTCTCGCTGACTGTCCGGAAGAAAGACGCCCGCCGGCCCGTCGAAGCGGGCCTCCATCGCCTCGTTCGCCTCGCGGACGATCCGCGGGCGGAGCGAGGGATCGTCGAAGCGCGAGAGCATCGCGTCGACCCCACCCTCCTGAGCCCACCCTGGAATGATCAGAGCGGCCAGGCCCGTCATGCCGGCCAGGTACGGGTACGCGTCGGCGGCGGTGAAGACCCCGCGCTGCGTGGCTGCGTCCATCATTCCGAGGACCTCGTCCGAGAGCCCCTGCTCCCGACCCTGGATCTTCATGTGGGTGATGACGGGCACCAATCCGGTCGCCTCTCCGATCTCGATCGTCTCCCGCATCCCCACGGTCGAGGAGAAGCCACTCTCGGGTGTCAGGCGATCGTGGTTGGTGAAGAGCGTCCGGTAGGACTCGAGGCCCGACAGTACGGCGATGACCTCGGCCGTCGACGCGAAGTAGGAGGGCTTGTAGTCGAGGCCGGCGGAGACGCCCCAGGCACCGTTGTCGAGCCCTTCGCGAACGATGAGCCCCATGGCGGCCAACTTTTCCGCGGTGGGCCGCTCGTCACGGGGCCCGTTGACTTCGCCCCACGCGCGGTTGAAGCCGATGTGCGCCCCGACGTTGATCGGAAGGCCGCCGCGAGCCACCCCGTCCAGCTGGGCTCCGATGTCGATCGGCCCGCCCCCGTCGGCGTTGAGCAGGATCGTCGTGACCCCCTGCGTGAGGAGGTTGGCGGATGTCGACAGACCTTCGAGGCGATTGTGGCTGTGCAGGTTGATGAAGCCCGGAGCGACGTACATCCCTGTCGCGTCGACCTCTTCGGCCCCGACCCGACCCGAGAGGTCTCCGATGCGGTGTACGCGTCCATCCGCGATGGCCACGTCGGCCACGACGCCAGGGGCCTCGGTGCCGTCGAAGACCGTACCGCCCCGGATGACGACGTCGTAATCGGCCTCCGATGCGCAGCCGGACGCGATCGTCAGCGCACACGCGAAGCCGATCGACCCGATCCTGAGGGCTGCTCGTCGATCGCTCATGCGGGACTCCCCATCTGCGGTTGAATGGCGGCGTGCAATCTGTCCCGCGCGGGGCGGGTGACGCGAGCGCCCGACGAACGCATCTTGAGCGCAGACTCTACCACGGGATGTGAACGCACGGGATGTGAACGATGACGACGAGACGAGAGTTCCTGACGACCACGGCGCACGCCGCGATCGCCGCCCCGCTGCTACCGCTGGTCGAGCGGGCCGCGCCGCACCCGATGCGGATTCTCATTCTGGGCGGCACGGCCTTCCTCGGGCCGCACATCGTGGCCTACGCGCTCGGCCGAGGTCACTCCGTGACGACCTTCACGCGCGGGCGGACGGAGCCCACGGTGCACCGGGGCCTTTTCCGCCACGTCGAGCCGCTCGTGGGGGATCGGTCCGAGGGGCTCGACGCCCTGGCCGGTCGTTCGTGGGACGTCGTCATCGACAACTCGGGCCAGCGCGTCGAATGGGCGACACAGGCGGCCGAGGCGCTGCGAGACCGTGTCGAGAGCTACGTCTACACGTCGTCGACCGGGGTCTACTATCCGTACCTCGGTGACTCGATCTCGGAGGATACGGAGCTCGTCATGGAGGTACCGGTCGGCGCGGACGGTGAGGCGTCCCGCGAGTACAGCTACGGTGTCATGAAGGCCCGCTCCGAGGCGGAAGTCCGGCGCATCTTCGGCGAAGATCGGGCGATCATCGTGCGCCCGACCTACATCATGGGTCCGGGCGATCGTACACATCGGTTCACCTACTGGCCGGTCCGTCTGGAGCGGGGCGGAGAGGTGATGGTCCCCGGGAAGGCCGACGATCCGGTCCAGTACATCGACGTGCGGGATGTGGCCGAGTGGATGGTCCGGCTCGCCGAAACCCGGACTGCCGGAACCTTCAACACGGCGGGACCCGCCGCTCCGATGACCATGCACCGCTTCGTGCACGCCGCGCAGGGCGCCTTCTCGGCACCGACCACCTTCGTCCCGATCGACGACTACGCCTTCCTGGCCGAACACGGTGTCGGCTACCGAATCCCGTGGATCCCCCCGGTCGGCAACAACTACGGGTCGGCGCGGGCCGACATCTCGAGGGCGCTGGCCAACGGGCTCACCTTCCGACCGTTGGCCGAGTCGGTCCGCGACACCTTCGAGTGGTGGGACTCGGGCGCGGTCCCCGCGGACCAACAGGCTCGTCTGACCGGCCCGGAGTCGGTGATGGGCCGCGAGGCCGAGATCATCGCGGCGTGGCGGCGCCGCTGATCAGAGACGCCAGGCGTAGAGCACGGTCGGTTCGGCCTTCGCACCCGTCCTCTCGTACAGTGCCCTGGCTGCCTCGTTGTCGGGTTCGGTCAGCACCCACGCCTCTCGGCACCCGAGCGCCTTCGCGTGCGCCATGAGGCCGTCGAGCATGCGGGTCGCGACCCCACGCCGCCGGTAGTCCGAGGCCACGCCGACCTCGTTGATCCACAACTCCGGAGCCTTGTCGGGGTGGACGTAGTGGACCCCGGAGGCCATGCCGACGACCCGATCCTCGACGATGGCCACCGCCAGGTGGTGCCGAGGGTCGGCGAAGAAGTCGGCGGCCCACCCCGCGTCGACAGGGTGGTCGAAGACATCGGGCGCGACGTTGTCGAGGACGTGGGCCTCGCTCGCGCCGAGCACCCGCACCACGATCAACGCCCGACCTCCATGCGCATCTCACACCGATCGAGCCCTGGCGCGTACCCGTCCCCGATGACCTCGATGACCCGGAAGCCAAGCCGTTCGTAAAAGCCGCGGGTGTGCTGACTCGTGTTCAAGGCGATCTCCCGCACCGTCGCCTCACGCTCGGCGGCTTCGATCCTCGACTCGGTGAGGGCTCGCCCGAGTTGTCGACCGTGAAGGTCTCGTCGAACCATGCCCCAGCACATGTCGGCCACGCGCCCGTCGTCTCGAAACGCATAACCCCCGCACGCCCCGATCGTCCCGTCGTCCATCTCGAGAACCAGGTACGGGCCGGGAAGATCGAGGAGGAAGGCCGTGAAGAGCTCACGCTCCTCGCGGGTGAAGTAGTCCGGGACATTGCTGTCGAAGACAGCCAGGCAGGCGTCGGTGTCCGACCCTTCGAAGGACCGCGACCGGTGTCGATCGTCGTGCCCCCCCTTGCTCATCGGTGCCCGGCGGTGGCAGGCCTCCGTCGCGACGAGAGCGCACCGAGCACCCAGCCGATCACGACCAGCGCGATGGCGCCGAGCCCGATGAAGAAGAGGGTTCCGTACCAACCGCGCGGGGTGAAGCCGCGTGTGCCGAGGAAGAAGCCGAGCCCCGTCAGCCCGCCGATGATCCACCCGGCCTTCTCGACGATGTGCGCGCCGGCCAGGAGGGGCGGCCCCCGACGTCGGCCGAGGACGAGAGAGGCCGCCGCCCAGATCCGGTCCGCGTCCCAACAGACGAGGTAGACGACAGCGAGCAACATCCCCCCTGTCACGATCACGGTGTTGCCGAAGCCGACGCCCCACGTGATCAGGAAGATGCTGACGCCGATCGGCAGGAAGAGGAGCGCCCCGAGCGTCGATGTGGCGGGAATCAGCAGAAACACGCCGGCCAGGACCTGCATGCAGCCGATGAAGACCCACCACGGTCCGGTCTGGTACATGGCCTCGAAGAAGAAGCCGATCGGATTCTCTACGGGGAGGAGTGTGAAGCGTTGGTTGGTCGCTTTGACCAGGCCCGTGGGGATGAACGCCATGGCCAGGAGCAGTCGGTTCATCAGGGTGAAGCGACCGAGCCATGACTGGCGCCGCGCCCACGCGTGAAGTTCGCCGAGTCGGGGTGGAAGCTGCGCCGGTTCGGACATCATCGGTTTCCTCACTCTGTCTTCGGTTCGGGCCACGCACATGAGTCCCGACGCATAGGACCCCACCCGGGGTTTCGGTCGACGACTGCTCGGCGCGGGCGCCTACGGAATCGCCGCGATCGCCTCCGACGGCTCGGCACGGGTCGTATAGTCCGGATCGGCCGCCGCATACACGACGATCCCGTCGGTGTCGATGACGAACGTCGCCGGGATCGCCAACTCCCACGACTCGTCTCCGTTGAAGCGGACGAGGTCGATGCTCAGCATGTCGCGATAGACCTCGATGAGATCGTCGGGTAGCTGAAAGGTCAGTCCGTAGCTCCCGGCCACACCGTTGCCCAGATCGAGCAGCACTTCGAAGTCGATGCCGTCCTGCTTGACCCAGGCCGACGCGTACGGCTCCAACTGTGGGGACAAGCTCACGAGCGTGGCGCCCTTGGCTTCGATCTCGGGCAGGTGGGTCTGGAGAGCAGCCTGCTCAATGCGGCAGTACGGTCACCAGCGTCCTCGGAAGAAGCTGAGGACGACCGGGCCCTTCTTCAGAAGGCCCTCCAGACGGACGGTCGTTCCCGCCAGGTTCGGGCGGGCGAAGAGCGGGGCACGGTCGCCGACCCCGAGGACGCGACCCATGACCTCCGACGCCGCCAGGTCGGCGGTCGCTCGGTTGAAGATCTCCGTCACGGCGGGATCGCGTTTGGCATCCTTCTCGGCCCGCGCTGCGGCCAGTGCCTCTTTCAGACTGCTCATCGCTCCACCTCAGCGTGCTCCGAGTGCTTCCAGGTCGACGATCTCGGCCTCGAGACCGCCGTTCGATACCGCAAGACGTCCGACCGTGATCGGCAGGGTGAACCGACGGTGTCCGGCGGCGCCCGGGTTGAAGAAGAGCGTTCCGCCGCGCCGCTCGATCGCGGGCCGGTGCGAGTGTCCGTAGATGACGACAGAGACCCCGGCGCCCTGGGGGTCGATATCCAGTTCGTCGATGTCGTGGACGATGTACACCCACGGGCCGTCACCGGAGCCGAGGTCGACCATCTCCGTCGGGGCCAGGCCGGCACCGAAGGGTCCATGATCGGTGTTGCCGCGAACGGCCGTCACGGGAGCGATCTCACGCAGGCGCTCGAGGATGTCCGCACCCCCGACGTCTCCTGCGTGAAGGATCAGATCGACACCCTGGAGCGCCTCGATCGCTTCGTCACGAAGGAGTCCGTGTGTGTCGGAAATCACTCCGATGGTCATACCCCTCACGTCCCGTTGCCCTGGATACGCCGGCACCGAAGGTTGGTGCGCTTCACGACGGCTCCGCAACCGCGACGACCATGGACCTTCCCTTCTTCACCCTCGACGTCTTCACCGACACCACCTTCGGTGGGAATCCTCTCGGTGTCTTCCCCGATGCGACGCACCTCCCGACGGATCTGATGCAGCGGATCACGCGGGAGATGAACCTCTCCGAGACCGTCTTCCTCGGCCCGCCGGAGTCGGGGAAAGGCGATGCCCGGGTCCGCATTTTCACCCCGGGCCGTGAGGTACCGTTCGCAGGTCACCCGACGGTGGGCTCCGCCATCTTCCTGGCCGATCGCCTGGGGCGGCAGCCGAAGCCCGGGCCGGACGGCGCACCCGAACTTCGCCTGGTTCTCGAGGAGAACGTCGGATCCGTTCCCGTCACGGTGCGCTTCGACGGGGATCGCCCCGCGGCGGCGACGTTCACGACCGCTGTCCTCCCTGAGCACCGTCCCTCTCCGCACACGATCGAGGAGGTGGCCCACATGGTCGGCCTCGACCCTTCCGAGATCGGAGGCGTCGGCCCCCACGGCGGTGAACTCGGGGTCGAGCAGGTCTCGTGCGGGCTCGAGTACTTCATCGTGCCCGTACGCACCCTGGAAGCCATCGGGCGCTCCCGCCTCGACCTGACGGCGTGGCAGAGGATGCTGGCCGACGCATGGGCCCACCACGTCTACCTCGTGTGCCCGGAGACCGTCGGTGACGGCGTCGATCTTCAAGTCCGGATGTACGCTCCCGGTTCGGGGGTCCCGGAGGACCCCGCCACCGGATCCGCGGCCGCCGCGCTGGGCGGGTATCTGTCGAAGGCGGATGGCCGTGACGACGGGTCGCTCGGATGGACCGTGGAACAGGGACTCGAGATGGGTCGACCGAGCCTCATCCACGTCGGAGCCGAGCGGTCGGGCGGCACGACGTCTCGAGTGACGGTAGGTGGCGCCGCGGTCCCCGTGAGTCGCGGTACGATGACGGTGCCCCACCCGGGGCCGTAGCCTCGGCAGCCGCTCGAGGCGTCAGTCCATCTTCAGCGCGCGGATCGGATCGACCCTGGCGGCCCGCCTGGACGGCACCCACGTGGCCAGGATGGCCACACCGACGCAGGTGCAGCTGACCAGCGCGTAGGTCATCGGATCCGTCGGCGTCACCCCGTAGAGGAGCGAGCCGAGGAAGCGACCCATCAAGAGCGAGAGGGCCAAGCCCGCGGCGACGCCCATGACGATCATGGTGGTCCCGCGCCGGAGCATCAGCGAGACGACCTCGTTCTGCCCCGCTCCCAGAGCGATGCGAATGCCGATCTCGCGAACCCGCTTCCGCACCCCGTACGAGACGACGCCGTACACCCCGACCACCGCCAGGAGCAGCGCGATTCCGGAGAAGACACCCATCAGGGTCACAAGAAACCTCGGTTGGGCCACTGCGGCGGTCAGCACCTCGTCGATCGTGTAGACCTCGGCCACCGCCAGGGACGGGTCGAGGTCACGTACGACGGAGCGGGCCGGCGAGAGCAGGGCGGCGGGCTCCCCCTGGGCGCGGGCCACGATCTTCATCGAGGTCGGGTTCCCGCCGGTGACGACCGACCACTGGGTGACCGGGATGTAGAACTTGGGTTTGATCTCGGCGGTCAAACCGTTGTGCCGGACGTCACCCGCTACGCCGACGACCGTCGTCTCGGGTCCGCCGCCCATCGCGAACGTTCGGCCGATCGGGTTCTGGTCGGGCCAGTACCGGCGCACGAACGCTTCGTTCACGATCCCCACGGACCGCGCTTCGGCATCGTCCGACCAGGTGAAGTCACGACCGTCGACCATCGGAATTCCGATCGTCGCGAAGTACCCCGGGGACGCGATCTGCCAGTCGCCGGCCGCCCTCGGGTGGACAGACTCGTCGTACCCCTCGACATCGAGACCCCAGTCCCCGATCTGCGAGGCGAGGGGGAGAGACCGGATGGCGGAAGCCGACTCCACGCCGGGGAGTTCCTCGACTCTGCGCAGCAGTTCGCGATAGAAGTCGACCGAGGCCGCTGCGTCGGGATATCGCGTCGTGGGAAGGCTGACCGCCATGGTGACGGTGCGGCCGGCTTCGAAGCCCGGCTCGATCGAGGTCAGTTCGTCGAACGTCCTGGCCATGAGTCCTGCCCCGACGACAAGCGCGACGGCGAGCGCCAGCTCGGTGACGACGAGGGCCCCCTGCCAACCCGGACGACCGGAGCCTACCTCACCTCGCCCACCCATCCGATCGTGGAGCCCCGATCGCGCGGCGCCGAGTGCCGGCAGGATGCCGAACAGGAACGCCGTGCCCACGGTGACGGCGACGACAAAAAGAAGCACACCACCATCCAACTCCACCGCATCGATGCGGGGCAGGTTGCCGGGGTTCAGCGACTTGAACAGCTCGACGCCCCCGACGGCGAGCGCGACGCCGCCGAGCCCTCCGACGACCGCGAGGACGAGGCTCTCGACGAGGAGTTGCCGCACGAGTCGCTTCCGGCCGGCCCCCAGAGCGGTTCGGACCGCGAACTCCCCGGCGCGTTCGTCCCCGCGGGCCAGGAGGAGGTTCGCCACGTTGGCGCAAGCAATGAGCAAGACGAAGCCGACTGCGGCCAGGAGCGCCACGAGGGCCGGCCGAATGGCTCCGAACACGTCGTCCTGGACGGTGAAGAGGAGCGGAGCGAAGGCCCGCTCCGGTGGGTAGGCGCCGAAGTCCGAACGCACTCGGTCGATCGCCGCCTCGATGTCCGAGCGAGCCGATTCCGGTGTCGCATTCGCCACCAGCCTGCCGACCACGAACGACCCGTGGGACCCACCGCCCTCCGGGAAGCTCTCGACCATCGATCGGGGCACGTATCGCGGGTAGAAGACATCGGCCACCTGGAAGGAGCCGAACTGGGTCGGCAGTCGAAAGCCCTCGGGCAGGACCCCGATGACCTGGCGCAAGCGACCGTTCATCTCCACGGATCGTCCCACCAGGCTCGGGGCGCCGGCCCACCGCCGCTGCCACGCTTCGTACGAGACGACGATCGCCTCGGTCGGCAGGCTATCCGCCCTCATGGCCTCTTCCTCGGTGAAGAAGCGACCGGCGGCCATGTCGACGCCGAGCACCTCGACGAGGTTCGGGGTCACGCCTGCGCCCAGGACCCTTTCGGGGCGTTCGGGATCCGTGAAGGTGACGTCGTTCTCGTTCCAGATGGCGAGATCCTCGAAGGAACGGGTCCCGGTCAGGTAGAGTCGGTACTCGTTCTCCGAGACCCACGTCTTCGGGAAGCCGGTCCACGAGCTCCAGATCGTCACGACCTCGTCCGGCTCCCCGTAGGGCAGCGGCTCCATCAGCACGCTCTTCACCACGCCGAAGATCGCCGCGTTCGAACCGATCCCCAGAGCCAGCGTCACGACAGCGACCGCCGCGAAGCCAGGGGCACGCCACAAACCACGCACCGCGAAGGCGAAGTCCCTTCCGATCTCATCCATCGTCCCCTCCCAGGTCCCGTCCACACCCACCTCTCGAGGTGAGCTCCACCCACGCACGCCGCCGGCCGAGCGCCGAGCGGCCACCATCGTTTTCAGCCAGTCGACCCCGATATCCCGCCAGAAACGGACGGAGCCGACCCCTCCTCGGTACTCGGGCTCGCGTCTCTGCTCGCGAAACACCTCGAGCAGATCCGGTCCGAAGCGCGCCCGGAAGTGTCGGGGTAGGCCCCGCAGCAGGAGGCGATACACCCACTCCGAGCCGCCGCCCGTCGTCACTTCGCCGGCGCCCCGGAAAGCGCGGTCCGCGCGACATCCACGAAGTGCCCCAGTCGGTCGACCTCGGACGCCAGGGCATCCCGACCGAAGTCGGTCAGCTCGTAGTAGCGCCGCTGGGACTGATCGTCGTCCTCGGGTCGCTCGGCCGACTCGCGAATGAGCCCCTGCTCCTCCGCCCGCTGGATCGTCGTGTACAAGGTCCCAGGCCCCATCTTCACGACACCGTTCGACAACTCCTCGACCCGCTTCTTTACCGCGTACCCGTGGCGTTGTCCTTCCTGGAGAGCCAGGAGGAGGTGGAGCAGGCTTCGGGAGAGCGGCAGAACGTTGCGTGCGGCCATGGAGTCACCGTCCGAATCAAAGGTGTCGAAGTTCGACCTATCGAATATCGACCTATCGTACTTCGACACGTTAGCCCCGCCCACCGATCCGGGCAAGGTGTGCCGGACCTTGCACCGCCTCCCGCCGCGCCGCAGGCTGTTCGCATGGCCGACTCCCACCGCCGCGCACGCGTTGCCCTCTGCCTCCTCCTGATGGGGGCGTGCACTCGAGCTCAGCCTCCCGCCGCCGAGGCCGAAGCCGAAGCCGATCGGCCCGACGACGTGACCGTTCTGGCCCCGGCGCCCGGGACGCGTACCCGGGTCGTGATCCTCGGGACGGGTACTCCCAACGCGGATCCCGAACGGTCGGGCCCCTCCGTGGCGGTCGTGGTCGACGACCGGTCGTTCATCTTCGACGCCGGCCCCGGCGTGGTTCGGCGGGCCGCCCAGGCCGCGCGGGATCTCGACCTTCCCGCCCTCGACGTCACGCGTCTCGACCGTCTCTTTCTCACCCACCTGCACAGCGATCACACGACGGGCCTACCCGACCTCCTCCTGGGCCCATGGGTGCTCGACCGGCCCGCGCCGCTGTCGGTCGTGGGACCGCCGGGGACACGGGGGATGATGACGGCCATCGTGAACGGCTGGTCCGCCGACATCGACATGCGGATCAACGGCCTGGAGCCCCGAGACGCCAACCGGGACGCGTACCTCCCCGTCGTGTCCGAGACGACCGGCGGTCTGGTGTACGAGGAGGACGGCGTACGCATCGAGGCGATTCCGGTCACCCACGGCGATTGGGAGCACGCCTTCGCCTATCGAATCGAAGGTCCGGACCGGACGATCGTGATCAGCGGCGATGCCTCGCCCAGCGAGTCGATCGTGGCTGCGTGTGACGGCTGCGATCTTCTCGTGCACGAGGTGTACAGCGGCGAGCGTTTCGTCACCCGGCCACCCGAATGGCAGGCCTACCACGCGGTCTTTCACACGTCACCGGTGGAACTCGCCGACATCGCCACCCGGGCGCGTGCCGGATCACTCGTCCTGTACCATCAGCTGTACTGGGGCACGGACGACGAGGGGCTGATTCGGGAGATGCGGGCGGCGGGTTGGAGCGGCCCCCTCGCCTCGGCGCGGGACCTGGCCGTCTACTAGGCTGCGACTCACCGCCTGGTGAAGATCAGGACGGCCCCTCCTCCCCCGTCCGTCCCCCAGAAGGTCGTAGCCTCCTCCGGCTCCATCACGACGATCGCCTGCATCACCTCCAGGGGGATCATGGCGGCCGCCTCGGGGGTGACCAGAGCGCCGTCGAGAACCGTGAGCGCGCACCGCTCCCGGTGAAGACGGAGCATCACACATACACGAGGAGGTCCTCCGCTGTCGGTCGCGTCGATCACGCGCATCTGCGGTATCGACTGCCACTGGAGCACCTTCCCGAAGTTCGGGTTCGCGCTTCCCATCCGTTGTTGGATGCGATCGAGTCCGACGAAGCGCTCGCCTATGTGGTCGATCTGGACCCCGAAGCGCGCAGCTTCCCGACGGATCTCTTCGAGCCGGTCCGCCTCGACGCGGAGACCTTCCAGCTCGATCGCATCGGTGGGGAGTTCGAAGGAAGCCCTCAACGTCGTCTCGCGCTGAAGGTCCAGGAGAGGGGTCTCCAACCGCTGATACCCGATCATGTCGACGA
>JAUIKL010000292.1 GCA_030430625.1 Gemmatimonadota bacterium | reverse complement strand
GTGCTGGCCGCAGTCCCGCTGACCCGCTTCATCGAGTCCCTGCTGATCGGGGTGACACCGACAGACCCCGTGACCTTCGGCGGGATCACGCTCCTCTTCGCGATCGTGGCGTTCGCGGCGTGCTACATCCCGGCAAGCCGAGCTACCGGGGTGGATCCGGTGCGGGCGCTTCGAGAGGAGTAGGAGGCACCTCGGGGAGCGCCCGGGCGGCGATCTCGGCTCGGGCGGCCTCGACCACGGCGTCGAAGAGCCGACCGATGCGGCGCGTCCGCGTGCGCACCATGGATCGGTAGACCCAGCGCGAGCCGATGAAGCTCGCCGTGACGACGCCGATGGGCAGTGCCGTCGCCAGGAGGGCGGAGCCGAGCGCCATACCCGCGGGAATTCCGACGCCGGTGCCGATGCCGAGCCCCGCGCCGGCCGTGGTGCCCCAGAACACGGCGCTCGCCAACTGGGTCAGGTTCTCCTCCAACCGGATCTGTGTGTGCCCGTCCCGGGACGCGACCGACAGTTGGATCGTGCGGAGTTTGCTCGGTGTCTCGGCACGCCAGGTCAGCGTCTTGCCCAGGAGGCTCGGCTGTCCGTGCTCCTGCGAGTTCGTCAGGATCGTCTCCACGATCCGCTCGAACCCCGACTCTTCCAGTTCCCCGGGGACAGAGAGTTCTCGGATCAACATGAGCTGATCCCCGACCACCTTCGTCCAGAACGAGGTGTCCGTCACGCCCGCATCGATCTCGCCGGCCGCTCGGCGAAGAAAGCGGGGGTCGATCCCCGCCTCGATCGCGATTTCCTCCAATTCGGCCAGCGTCACGCCGGTGGCCGGAGCGGTCGGCTCCGCGTGCTGGAGTTCCGTGGCCCGCTGGAGGATGCGACCGATCTCCTTCTCGCCGTACACGCGCGGAAGGTTGCCGGGGTCGGTCATCGGGGCCGGGGATGCGGGTGGTGGGACGGTTCCATAGAGTACGGCGGCCGAAGCTAGCGACCCCCCGGAGGCATTTCCATGAGCACAGAACAGAGCGCCGCCAGTCACGCCAGCATGGTACCCGCCTATCACTACGTGGCGATTCCCTTCCTCTTCGTCGCCACGTTGTACTTCGGCTACGTAGCGGCTACGAACGTGTCCCTCGGGACCTTCATGATGCTTCTCCTCGCCGCAGGCGCGTCGGTGGCCGGGCTGTATGCGCGCATGTTCGCGCTGGGTGTGCAGGACAGGGTGATCCGGCTGGAAGAGCGCCTCCGTCTCTCCGAAGTCCTCCCCGAGGAACTCCGTCCGCGGATCGGTGAGATCTCGACGGACCACCTGATCGGTCTGCGCTTCGCCTCGGACGACCAGGTGGAGGCGCTGGTGCGCGAGATTCTCGACGGGAAGTACGAGGGGCGGAAGGCCGTGAAGGCGGCCGTTCGTACCTGGCGGCCCGACCACCAGCGCATCTGATCTCCTCCCTCGTCCTCGTCCACGGCTTCACCGGTTCCGGCGCGTCGTGGACAGCCGGTTTGCGGGCCGCGCTCGAAGCGCATGGGGTCCGGACGGTCTGCCCGGACCTACCCGGGCACGGCGCCCTCGGGTCGGTGCGTGAGGGGGTCGATCTCGACGGGGCGCTCGAAGTCGTCGAGCGAGCCGTGGCGGAGGCCACGGTCGATGGCCGGCCTCCCGTCCTGGCCGGGTATTCGATGGGCGGTCGGATTGCGCTTCACTATGCCCTGTCGGCGGCGGCCTCGATCCGGGGTCTGATCCTGGAGTCGGCATCGGCGGGGATGGAGGGGAGGGAGGAGCGGGCGGCCCGTCGAGCGTGGGATGCGGAGTGGGCCGCCGTCCTGCGCGGGGATGGGATCGCGGGGTTCGTCGATCGGTGGGAGGCGCTGCCCCTCTTCGAGGGTCTTCGACGGCTCCCCGAGGCCGAGCGGAACGCGCTTCGACAGCGGCGACTGGCCGCCGACCCGGAAGGGCTGGCCTCCGCGCTGGAGGGGCTCGGGACGGGGGTCCTGCCGTCGGTCCGGGAGGCCCTGTCCGGGCTGGACGTCCCGACCCTGATCATCGTCGGGCAGGCGGACGAGAAGTATGTCCGTACGGCCCGCGACCTGGTGGCGCTGCTGCCTCGGGCTCGATCGGTCGTCGTCCCGCGGAGCGGACACGTCGTGCACCTGGAGGCGCCGGAGCGCTGGGTGGACGAAGTGAGCGGCTTCGTAGCGACGGAGGGATCGTGAGGTCGTCGCTCCCCTAGCGGCCGAAGCCCGTCCCCACGCCGAGCCCCCAACTCTCGGCGATGCTGACTCCGAGGCGGATGTGTCCCTGCTCGCGGACGATCAGGAAAGCGCCCAGTCGACCGTCCCCGAAGGGAAGAGCCCCCGGGTAGAGGTTGAGGACGAAACGTCGGTGCTCGGCCTGTGAGGCCATGACGCTGGCCAGCAGTGTGCCGCCGCGGTCGAGGAAGACACCCCCGCCGAGCGCGATCTCGGGTGTCTCCTCACCGGTCCCCGGGTCGATCCGTTGGATCCG
>JAUIKL010000063.1 GCA_030430625.1 Gemmatimonadota bacterium | reverse complement strand
ACACGGCGGCCAGATCGTCTTCGAAGGCGACCCGGACGGCCTGCCCGAGATGGACACGGCCACCGGTCGATTCCTCTCGGGTCGCTCCGCCATCGAGTCGGAGGGGCCGCGCCCGCTCGACGGGCCGATGCTGACCCTTCGCGGTGCCCGCCTGCACAACCTGCGCGGTGTGGACATCGAGGTGCCCCTCGGCGCATTCACGGTCGTGACCGGGGTGTCCGGGTCGGGAAAGTCGACCCTCGTACACGACGTGTTGTACCGCGCGGCCGAGCGTGAACTCGGTTCGGGTGAGACGAGCGCCAAGGAGCACCTGGGCGAAGTCGTCGGGGAGTACGACGCGCTCGAAGGGCTGACCCACGTCGACGAGGTCGTGCTCGTCGACCAGTCACCGATCGGCAAGACGCCCCGCTCCAACCCCGTCACGTACATCAAGGCGTGGGACGTCGTCCGGAAGCTCTTTGCCGATGCGCCGCTCTCACACGAGCGCGGATACACGCCGGGCCACTTCTCCTTCAACGTCGAGGGCGGGCGGTGCGAGGAGTGCAAGGGCGCGGGTGCGGTCGAGGTCGAGATGATCTTCATGGCCGACGTCTACGTGCCGTGCGACGCGTGTGGGGGGCGGCGCTACAAGCGCGAGGTCATGGACGTGAAGGTCCGCGGCAAGACGGTCAGCGACGTCCTCGACCTGACCGTCGACGAGGCGATCCGCTTCTTCATCCGACAGCGCCGTCTCGGGAAGATGCTCTGGCACCTCCAGCAGGTCGGTTTGGGTTACCTGCGGCTCGGCCAGGCGGCCACGACCCTCTCCGGTGGGGAGAGCCAGCGGCTCAAGGTGGCGCGCGAGCTGTCCCGGGTGGCCGGCAAGAAGGGGCGAAAGCTCTACATCCTCGACGAACCGACCACCGGGCTGGCCGGAGAGGACGTGCAGAAGCTCCTCGAGGTGCTCGGTCGGCTCGTCGACGCCGGCAACACCGTCCTCGTGATCGAGCACAACCTCGACGTGATCCGGGTGGCCGACTGGGTCATCGACCTCGGGCCGGGCGCCGGTGTGCGCGGTGGTGAGATCGTCGGGATGGGGCGCCCGGAGACGATCGCGAGTATCCCCGAGAGTGCGACCGGGCGGTATCTGGCCGAGGCCATCCGGGAGGCCGCGGAGCGCGGCTAGAGCCCCAACTCCTTCCGGTACGCCCTCTCGCGCCGCGCGAGTGCCCACGCGATCAGGACGGACCAGACAACGTACCCGCCGCCCGCCCACGCGGCCGCGGGTCCCGCCCCCATCCACCGCCACCACATCACCGGCCAGATCCCGGCCAGGACGGTGTTGAGTAGGGTCTCGAGCCCGAAGGTGACGATCGTTTCCATCATCTCCGCCTGGACGAAGTCCTGGACGCCGTCCGCTTCGAAGAAGGAGTTCATGAGGCTGCGGATCTCGAGGTACACGAAGGTTCCGACCGCCAGGAGTGCGAAGTAGCCTCCTCCGTGTTGTCGCCAGATCTTCCCGACGGCCCCGCCGCCGCTTCCCTCGAGCTTCGCCACCGTCCGCGCTCCTTGTTTCGCAACTCGATGACCTTGTCCGACCCTCCAACCGTCAGCGTTCTGATGCCGCTGCGCAACGCTGCTCCCCACCTGGACGAAGCTCTGGCTTCCCTGGTGTCACAGCGCTTCGATGACCTCGAGGTCGTCTGTGTCGACGACGGGTCGACCGACGAGACGGCCGAGATCGTGGATCGGTGGTCGGCGAGGGACCCCAGAGTGAGGCTGGACCGGCAGGCCGCGAGGGGCATCGTGCCCGCCCTGACCCGGGCTCACGCACTCTCCCGTGGTCGCCTCCTGGCGCGCATGGACGGGGACGACATCGCAGCTCCGAACCGGATCCTCCGGCAGGTCGAGTGGCTGGAATCCGAGCCGACAGCGTCGGGGTGCGGATGCCATGTGCGCTACTTCCCCCGCCGTGACGTTCGGGCCGGTGCGCGGCGGTACGAGGGGTGGCTGAACTCGATGCGAGGAGTCGACGACGTGGCCGCGTCCGTCTTCGTCGAGTGTCCGTTGGCCCACCCGACCTTCGTGCTGCGCCGCGCCGCCTTCGAGGAAGTCGGCGGGTACCGCGACGTGCCCTGGCCCGAGGACTACGACCTCGTGTTCAGGCTGTGGGCTGGAGGGCATCGGCTCGGGGTGGTACCCGAGGTGCTCCACGAGTGGCGCGAGCACCCGGAGCGACTGTCCCGCGTCGACTCCCGCTATGCGCTCGACGCCTTTCTCGCCTGCAAGGTGCATTACCTCCTGCGGACACTGCTGGCCCGGCCGCGCCCGGTCGTCGTCTGGGGAGCGGGGCCGGTCGGGAAGGGGTGGGCGCGCGCTTTGCAGGCCGAGGGGGTCCATGTGGTGGCCTTCGTGGACGTCGATCCGCGGAAGGTCGGACAGACGATCCACGGCGCGCCGGTGCTGGACGGGGCGACCTACCCGGGCGCCGGGTTGGACGAGGTGTCGGGAGCCCGAAGCGGGTCTTCCGACGCCGCTTCCGCGCGGCCCCTCCACCTGGCCGCCGTCGGTCAGCCAGGAGCCCGTGACCGGATCATCGGACTCCTGGAGGGGGCGGGATCGAGGGTGCTCGAGGACTTCGTGGCGGTGGCCTGATCGCGGTCGGTCGCGGGCTGCCTGCCCGGGCGGCTCGTTTCGTCGGGTCCCGACCGGTACCGACACGGCGAAAACCCAAGCGGTGAAAGGCTTTTGACTGTTGGAGACGGCCCCGGAAAGGGTTATTTTTCACGGTCTTGGAGTGGCCCGCTGAAGACCCGCTGTCGGCCCCGGAAGGAAGTGTACGTGCATGAGTGACGAGCTCGAGCTCGGAGGTGGTGACGGAGGCGGCCAGACAGTCCTGTCGCGCCTCCTCGAAGACGAGATGAGGGAGTCGTTCATCGACTACTCGATGAGCGTCATCGTACAGCGAGCCCTCCCCGACGTCCGCGACGGTCTGAAGCCCGTCCACCGCCGCATCCTCTACGCGATGAGCCAGGCGGGTCTGAGCCCTGGACGCGCGTACAAGAAGAGCGCGACGGTCGTCGGTGACGTGCTGGGTAAGTACCACCCGCACGGTGACTCTGCGGTCTACGACTCGATGGTCCGTATGGTGCAGGACTTCTCCCTGCGCTACCCGCTGGTTGACGGCCAGGGGAACTTCGGTTCGGTCGACGGCGACTCCGCTGCGGCCTATCGGTACACCGAGGCCCGCCTCATGGCGCTGGCCACCGAACTGTTGGCCGACATCGACAAGGAGACCGTCGATTACGCCGACAACTTCGACGGGTCCCATCAGGAGCCGACGGTTCTACCCGCACGGGTGCCGAACCTCCTGATCAACGGCTCGTCGGGTATCGCCGTGGGAATGGCGACGAACATCCCGCCCCACAACCTCCGTGAGGTCGTGGCGGCGACCACGGCCCTGATCGACGATCCGGACCTCCCGCAGGAGGAGCTCGAATCGATCGTCCAGGGGCCGGACTTCCCGACCGGCGGCTTCGTCTGCGGTCGCGAGGGCATCCGGGACGCGTACCGCACGGGTCGCGGGCGGGTCGTGATGCGCGCCCGGGCCGAGATCGAACAGATCGACGCCAACTCGGAGCGGATCGTCGTCACCGAGATCCCCTTCATGGTCAACAAGTCGCGGCTGATCGAGCAGATCGCTCAGCTCGTGCGCGACAAGAAGCTGACCGACATCCGGGATCTTCGAGACGAGTCCGACCGCGAGGGCATGCGGATCGTCATCGAGCTCAAGCGGGACGCGGTTCCGGAGATCGTGCTGAACCGGCTGTACAAGCACACCCAGATGCAGTCGACCTTCGGCACGATCATGCTGGCCCTCGTGGGCGGGCAGCCGAAAGTCATGTCGCTCCGCGAGATGCTGGGCCACTTCATCCAGCACCGCCTCGAAGTCATCGTCCGCCGGAGCGAGTACGATCTGGCGCGCGCGCTCGAGCGCGAGCACATCCTCGAAGGCCTCAAGATCGCCGTCGACAACATCGACGAGGTGATCAAGATCATCCGGGGCTCGGAGAACACCGAGGTCGCCTCGGCGCAGCTTCAGGAGACCTTCGAGCTTTCGGAGCGTCAGGCGAAGGCGATCCTCGACATGCGGCTCGCCCGCCTCACCGGCCTCGAGATCGAGAAGCTGGAAGAGGAGCTGGCCGAGGTCCGCGCCACGATCGCCGAACTCCGCCGGATCCTCGGCTCGGAGGAAGTCCGGATGGGCATCCTCAAGGACGAGCTGGCCGAGGTCGCCCAGAAGTACGGCGACGAGCGGCGCACCGAGATCACCCACGCGGTCGGGGCCTTCAACGTCGAAGACCTGATCGTCGAAGAGGACATGGTCGTCACGGTGTCGCACCAGGGGTACGTCAAGCGACTCCCGGTCGACACGTACCGCGCTCAGCGTCGCGGCGGCCGCGGACTCCGCGGCATGGACACGAAGGACGAAGACTGGGTCGAGCACCTCTTCGTCGCGTCCACGCACGACTACCTGATGATCTTCACCCGCCGGGGCCAGTGCTACTGGAAGAAGGTGTGGGAGATCCCCGTCGGCAGCCGGATCTCGCGCGGGAAGCCGATCGTCAATCTCCTGAACCTCGGTCCGGACGAGAAGATCGCGGCCGTGGTCCCGGTCCGGGAATTCAGCGAGGACCGTTTCCTGGTCTTCGGTACCCGGAAGGGCGTCGTGAAGAAGACGGCCCTGTCGGCCTACGGGAACGTCCGCACCGTCGGCTTGAACGCGATCAACATCGCGGACGACGACGAACTCATCGAAGTGCGGATCACGTCGGGTGACGACGAGGTCCTGATCGCGAGCCGCGATGGCATGGCGATCCGCTTCCACGAGAGCGATGCCCGTCCGATGGGGCGCGCGACCGGTGGTGTCCGCGGCCTCAATCTCCGCGGAGACGACGAGGTCGTGGGTGTCGTCGTCGCCCACTCCGAATCGACGATCCTGGTCGTCTCGGAGAACGGTCTCGGCAAGCGCACCAAGATCGACGAGTACCGCCTCCAGAAGCGCGGCGGCTACGGCGTCATCAACCTCAAGGTCAGCGGCAAGACCGGGAAGGTCGTGACCGTCCGCTCCGTGGCCGAGGACGAGCAGTTGATGATGATCACCAAGAACGGGGTCGTGAACCGCCAGCGGGTCGAGGAGATCCGGGTGATCGGACGCGCCACGCAGGGGGTTCGCCTGATGAACCTCGACGACGGGGACACCGTCGTCGACGTGGCTCGTGTGGTCGCGGACGAGAACGGTGACGACGAGTTGGAGGCGACCGACGCTCCGGTCACCGCCGATGGAACGGCCGGGGACGGTTCTGGTGGTCCCGTGGCGGACGACGCCGGAGTCGAGGTGACGGACGCGGAGGCCGAGGACTCCGGGATCTACGAAGGCGATGGCGCCGATGAGTGATCGCCGGCGTGGGTGATGTCGTCCAGGGCGAGGGCCTCGTCGGTCTGACCGAGATCGAGGCGGCGTCTCGCCGGTTGGCCGGTGTCATCATCGCCACCCCCCTTCTGCCCGCGGATGCGATTTCCGAGAAGGTGGGAGGACAGGTTCGGCTGAAGTGTGAATCGCTCCAGCGGGCGGGCTCCTTCAAGATCCGCGGCGCGTACAACTTCGTGTCCCAGCTCTCGGACGAGCAGGTCGCACAGGGGCTGATCACCTACTCGTCCGGCAACCACGCCCAGGCCGTGGCGCTCGCCGGCCGCCTGCGGGGCGTTCGGGTCGTCGTCGTCATGCCGACGACCGCGCCCAAGGTCAAACGGGACGGTGCCGAGCGGCTCGGTGCCGAGGTCGTCTACGAGGGAACGACGACCGTCGAACGACGGGCCCGGGCCGAGGCGATCGCCGAGGTCGAGGGGCTGGTGATCGTGCCGCCCTTCGATCACCGGCACATCATCGCGGGGCAGGGGACCGTCGGCCTCGAGATCGGTCGGGCGTGGCCGGACGTCGACATCGTGCTCGCTCCGATCGGCGGCGGCGGGCTCGCCTCGGGGGTCGCGGCATCGATCAAGCGGATGCTTCCCTCCGCGCGGGTGATCGGGGTCGAACCGGAGGGGGCCGCGTCGATGCGCCGCGCCCTCGACAACGGATCCCCGACGATCCTCGACTCGATCGACACGATCGCCGACGGACTGGCGCCGGTGATCGCCGGTGAGCTGACCTTCGAGCACGCGCGTGACCTCATGGACGACGTCGTCCTGGTGGACGACGCGTCGATCCGGGCGGCGACCGAGCTCCTCGTCGGCCGACAGAAGCTCGTCGTCGAGTACAGTGGCGCCGCCACGACGGCCGCGCTCCTCTCGGGGAAAGTCGATCCGAAGGGTGGCGGAGTGGCGGCCATCATCAGCGGGGGTAACCTCGACCCGTCCCTCTTCGCCGGACTGACCTGAGATGAGCGTTCGCAGCGTCGTGCTGTTCGATATCGACGGCACGCTCGTCGGAGGGGGCCCGGCCAAGGACGCCTTCGTCGATGCGATGGTGGAGATCTACGGAACGACCGGAGACGCGTCCAACGTGAGCTTCGCCGGGAAGACCGATCCGCAGATCGCACGGGAGCTGCTGACCGGGGTCGGGCTGTCGGACGAGGACATCTCCGCCGGCTTCGATGCGCTCTGGGGTCGCTACCTGGCCAATCTCGAGGCACTCCTGCCCGACCGGCCCGTCTCGGTCTTACCGGGGGTCCCCGAGCTGCTGGAGTCACTCGCGGACCGGGCCGACATCGGAGTCGGCCTCCTGACAGGCAACATCGCGGGCGGTGCCCGCCTCAAGCTGTCGTCCGGCGGCCTGTGGGGGCAGTTCGCCTTCGGGAGCTACGGATCGGACCACGAGCACCGGGACGAGCTCCCCTCGATCGCACTCGGGCGGGCCAGAGCGCTCTGGGGCGGTCACATCGAGCCGGAAGCCGCGATCGTGGTGGGTGATACGCCGAGGGACGTCCAGTGCGGAAAGGTGGGCCGCACCCGAACGCTGGCCGTGGCGACCGGGTCGTACACGGTCGACGACCTCGCCGCGACCAACCCCGACCACCTGCTCGAGGATCTAACCTCCACCCGTGCGGTCGTGGAGATGCTCGTCGGCTGAGGCCGCGGTTTTCGCGACCCTTCGGCTGCTGGCAGGCCTCGATCGCTTGATCGGGTGGAGCGGGCGAAACATCTTCATCGGCGCGCTCCCACCGGGTAGCGTGCGAGCGGAGCGGAGCTCCGTGCTCAACGACGCGAAAGGGAGGGCACTGTGTCCAGAGGCGAAGACCGGAGGGCGGCACGCGAGTCCGGCTCCGATATGACGAAGTTCTATTACCTGTTCGGAGCCGTGGCGATCATCGGAGTCGGTGTCGTCGGCTACAACCTCAGTTCGGGTATGCTCGGTGACGCCGTGGCTGCGCCGGTCGAGCTCTCGTTCGAGACGAACGAAGAGCTGGCCGCCATTGCTCAGGGCGTCGAAATGGGTCAGGAGGGCGCCCCGGTCACGATCGTCGAGTTCGGGGACTACCAGTGCCCCGGCTGTGCGGCCTTCGCCATGAACGTGAAGCCGACGATCGACGGCACGCTCGTGGAGTCCGGCCAGGCGAAGTTCGTCTTCTACGACTTCCCGCTGGTCACCATCCACCCGAACGCCTTCCTGGCGGCTCGGGCCGCCCGTTGTGCCGCCGATCAGGACGCGTACTGGGAGTACCACAGCCTCCTCTTCCGCAACCAGGCCCGCTGGTCGACGGCTTCGATGCCGGCGAGTGCGTTCGAGGGCTACGCGGACGACGTGGGCATCGATGGCGGTGACTTCGCGTCGTGCTTGAACTCCGACCGCCACGCGGACGTCGTGACGGCCAACATGGAGCTCGGAGCCCGCATGGGTGTCTCCGGCACCCCGAACGTCTTCATCAACACGAATGGCCAGACGCGACGTCTGAACAACTTCGACTTCGCGAGCATTCAGGCGGCCATCGCACAGATGAACACCCCCGAGACCAACTGACCGCGGAGTCCGCTTTGAGTAAGTCCATCAAGGTTCGTCTCCTCTTCGCCGACGACGGCGAGTACCGGCACGAGGTGGTCGACATTCCGGCGTCGGCCCCGAAAGGGTACGACCGGCTCATCGACTGCCTCCGGGAGGACGAGGCGGTGCTGAAGCGACTCTACATCGACGTCGACCGGCTGGTGTCCGCTTCGATCGACGACGACTAGGCGCCGATCTCGGCCAGTGTGCGCTCCAGCGTCCACTCGGCCACGACAGGCGGAGGCCAGGCGCCGACAGAGGCCCGCTCGAGGATCGAGCGGGCCTCTTCTCGTGCCCGCTCCGCCGTCTCCGTATCGATGTGCCGGGCGGCGACTCCTTCCTCGAACTCGTCGACGTCGAGGAGTGTGGGCGCTGCGCCCGGGCGCACCCACACGTCGAGCCAGAGATCCGTGGTATACCAGTCGGCACGCTCGATCCGCGGTGGAGTCAGGACATTGGCGTAGATCCCCGTGAGGGTGCCGTCCGCCAGGTGGAACCGCCCGATGTCGTGCCAAACCCCCGGGAAGGTGAACCACACGGCCCGAGAGCCTTCCTCCAGGCCGGGTCGACCGTCGACGAGGAGCGGCTCGGACATGGTGAGCGGGTCGGAGATCGTGACGATCACGTCGTCCCGTGAGAGTGCCACACTCTGCTCGTAGATCCGGATTCGGTCGGGTGGGCGGCGGTAGTGGATGCGGACCCGGTCCGCACGCCCCTCACTCACCCGGAGCTCCCGCTCACCCGCTCGACGAAGACGTCCATCACGCCGCCGCACACCGCTGGACTCCACGTCGTGAAGTCCTCGGTGAGGTCGACGCGCACCCGCACGGCCTCGCCCGATACGAGCACCCGCTGTGCCGCCTCGATGACTTCGGCCTCACCGCACCCACCACCCACCGTCCCCACCAGTCCCACCTGGGGGTCGACGAGCATCCGCGCTCCGACCTTGCGGGGGGTGGACCCCTTCGTGGCCACGATCGTGGCCAGGGCGCACGCTCGGCCCGCGTCCCTGGCCTCGATGAGTGCATCGGCGAGTGTCTTGTCGTCCTCGTGGGTCACGGCGCGCCGCCCTCGCTCGGATCGGTGTTGAAGAAACGTTCGGCGACACGTTCGACGTCGCGCAACATCCCGCCCGAACCACCCCGGTCCAGGAGGACCAACTCCGCCGCGACCGAGATGGCGATCTCCTCGGGCGTCTCCGCACCGATGTCGAGTCCGACCGGCGCGTGGATCCGGTCGATCCGGGCGCGGTCGATCCCTTCGTCGAGGAGCTGCACGTAGGTGGCACGGACGCGGCGGCGGCTTCCGATCATGCCGATGTACGCGGGTGCTGGTGTCGTGCGAAGGGCTCGGATCAGGCACTCGTAGTCGTACTTGTGGCCCCGGGTCACGAGCAGGATGTGCGACCGCTCGTGGAGTGCGATGTCGGCGAACGGGTCGGAGAAGTCCGCGCGGACGAGCCGGTGAGCCTCGGGGAACCGCTCACGGGTCGCGAAGTCGGGGCGGTCGTCGAGCACGATGACGCGGTAGCCGAGGAGCGCCCCGATGTGGGCCATCGGTTGGGCGATGTGCCCCGCTCCGACGACGATCAACTCACGGACGGGTCGGCGCACCTCGACGTAGACCTCCACGTCGTCGTGCCCTGCCGGGGTCCGGAGACCGTCCCGGGCGCGGGTGTCCGAGATCGCCTCGTCGAGGAGAGAGAGCACCGCGGGGTCGAGATCCGTGCCGAGGGAGCCGACCGTGCGTGCCCGTTCTCCCTCGTCGAGCCGGACGAGCCGCAGGCCGAGACAGTCCGCTGGACCTGCGACCACCGTGGCCGCGGCCCCGCGCCCCCCTGCCTCCGACACGTCGAGGAGGAGGCGCGCCGTGTCGGCAGCGCTCGGTGCGTCAACCAAGGTCCGCTCCGTGGGCCGTGGCGAGGGCGGTGTACGCCTCCGGAGTGTCGACATCGGTGACGACGGCCGGCTCGTCGATCTCGATGGTGTGGGCTCGGACGAGGTGACGGTGAACGACGGTGCGTGCGCCGCCCTCCAGGGTGGGGTCCGCCAGCTCGGCGAAGAGTGGGCGCAGAAAAAGGACGGGGTGCCCTCGCTGGCCCTCGTGGACGAGAAGAGCGAGTGGGGCGGCGTCGGGCACGTCCGCCCGGGTGAGGGCGGCCACATGGGCGGCGGAGACGAGCGGGAAGTCGAGTGGGAGCCAGACGACGCCTTCGACTTCGTCGTCGTCTTCGAGCCGGTTCAGCGCACAGCGCAGGGAGGTCAGCGGACCGTCGCCCGGGTCCGGGTTCACGAGGACGTCCGCTCCGGCCGCCTCGGCTTCCGCCCGGATGGGTGGGTGGTCGGCGCGTACGACGGCGATCACGCGGTCACACCCACCTTCGTCGAGCGCGCGAACGGCCCGTGCCAGGAAGGTGCTTCCCGCGAACGGCAGGAGTGCCTTGTCTCGGCCCATCCGGCGGGACGCCCCGCACGCCGGAATCACACCGACGCACCGGGAGCTCGCCCTGGGGCTCGTCTTCACGCTCTCGGCCTTCATGCGCGGTCCGACCTACTCGACGGTCGGCGCGGGGAAGGCCTCGTAGAACGTGCTGTCCTCCGCGGCCAACCGCACGAGTACCGGGGCCGGTTCGAAGCGCGGCCCCAGTTTGTCGTGCAACGCGCTCAGCTGACCGAGAATGCCCCTGGGGTGGAGTGTGTCGGCGAAGCGAAGGAGGCCGCCGCGGAAGGGAGGGAAGCCGGTGCCCATGATCATCCCGAGGTCGACGTCGGCGGCGCTGCGCACGATGCCGTCTTCGAGAATGCGGGCGGCTTCGTTGATCATGGTGAGGACCAGCCGGCTTCGGATCGCCTCGTCCTCGCCCCCGCCCTTGCCGCTCGGTGCGGGCAGGCCGAGGACGGTATAGACGCCCTCGTCGACGCCCTGCTCCTTGTCTCCATCGTAGCGGTAGAAGCCCAGCCCACCCTTCTTTCCGAGGCGTCCGGTCTCGCCGATCGCCTGGAGAAGGGGGGAGGGGGTGAGTCGCTCCCCGAGTCCCCGATGGAGCGACTCGCCGGCGTGGCCGGAGACATCGATCCCGACTTCGTCGACGAGGCGAAGGGGGCCCATGGGCATGCCGAAGTCGACCGCCACGCGGTCGATGGCCTCGACCGAGCCCACGTCCTCGAGGAGGAAGCCCGCCTCGTTGAGATACAGACCGAGGATCCTGTTCACGAGGAAGCCCGGCCCATCCCCCACCACGACCGGGACCTTTCCGAGTCGAACCGCCAGCCGGTACACCGTGGCGACCGCGCGGTCCGAGCTCTCCGGACCGCGAATCACCTCGACGAGGGGCATCCGGTGTACGGGGTTGAAGAAGTGCATCCCACAGAATCGTTCAGGCTTCTCGAGCGCCTCGGCCATCGCGGCGACCGACAGCGACGAGGTGTTCGTGGCCAGGACGCACCCGCTCGAAACGAAGGCCTCGGTTTCCCGGAGGACGGCCTTCTTGATTTCCAACTTCTCTACGATCGCTTCGACGACGACGTCCGCTCCCGAGATGCCGTGATAGTCCAGACCGCCCGAGATCTTCTCGAGTTGCTGGCTCGCTTCGCGCTTCGACATCCGCCGACGCTTCACCGACTTGTCGAAGAGCGAGCGCGCGTGCTGGAGACCGCCGGTCACGGCGCCGTGATCGATGTCCTTCATGTACACGGAGACGCCGCGCGTGGCCGCGAGTTGAGCGACACCTCCGCCCATGACTCCGGCACCGAGCACGCCCATGGCCGCCACGGGTGTCGCTGCACCGTCTCCCGATCCCCCGATCCCGTCAGCCTTCCGCGCGGCTTCCCGCATGTGGAAGACGTGGACGAGGTTGTTGCAGACGGGGGACACGAGGAGTTCGGCCGCGGCCTTGGCTTCGGCATCGAGGCTCTGAGCCACACCGCCACCGAGGTGTTCCTTGAGGATGTCGAGGATGCGGAGCGGGGCGGGGTAGTGGCCGCCGGTCTGCTTCATGACCCGCTTCCTGGCGGTACGAAGCACGATCGCGCGTCCCGGTGGAGTCTCGTCGAGGAGGCGGACCCGAAGTGGTCGCTTCGGTGGGGCCCCGTGCTCCCGGTCGACGAGGAGCGCCCGGACGAAGTCCCGAGTCGCCTCCTCGAAGAGTTCGGCCGGGAGGATCTCGGAGGCGAGCCCGACCCGCTTGCACCGACGCGCGTCGAGCCGCTTCCCGGTCAGCAGCATGTCGAGTGCGGCCTGAAGGCCGATCAGGCGGGGTAGCCTCGTCGTTCCGCCCCACGCGGGGAGAATCCCGAGCTGGACCTCGGGGAGGCCGAGCTTCGTCTTGTCGGAGTCGGAGACCAGGCGCCGGTCACACGCCAGCGCCATCTCCACACCACCACCCATGCAGACTCCGTGGATCGCCGCCACGGTGGGAATGTTGATCGCGGCCAGCTTGTCGTAGACCGACTGTCCGGCGCGGGTCACCCGCTCCGCCTCCTGCGGGTTCTCGAGGCTACCGATGACGTCGATGTCCGCGCCGGCCATGAACGAGTCCGGCTTCCCCGACCGAACGACCAGGGCGGTGAGTCCGTTGATGCCCGCGGCGGTATGGGCCTCGTCGAGGATTTCGGACAGGCGCATCATCACCGATTCGGTGAGGACG
Organism: Gemmatimonadota bacterium; assembly: GCA_030430625.1. GTDB lineage: Bacteria > Gemmatimonadota > Gemmatimonadetes > Longimicrobiales > Gaopeijiaceae > UBA2589. Next base: position 938 of record JAUIKL010000063.1, on the reverse strand, counting down.
TTCATCGACCGGTCCGGGTCGTCGAACGTGATCCAACCGATCCGTTCGGCGTCGATCTCGAAGGTGGGCGTCCGTGAAGCGCTCATGGCGGTCTCATCGCGAGGAGGCGACTCCACAGAATAGGTCCCCGAGGCACAAAAGGAAGCCGCCCGGGCGCCGAAGCGCCCGGGCGGCTGGTTCCTGCGAGGGCCAGGCGCCTTACAGGCGCGTGCGCTCCTCGGCGTTGTCGCGCGACAGGGTGACCGTCATCGGCTCACCACCCTCGACCGTGATCATGACGTTCCAGTAGAGCTCCGTGTAGGCCAGCTCGTAGCGGGCATGCACCCAGTACGTTCCGGGCTTCACTCGAAGGTTGCCGCGCGCCACGCCGGAGGCGTCGGTCGTGTCGACCACCCAATCGAGACCGGTCTCTCGCTGCGCCTCGGAGAAGACCGTGCCGATGTCGGCGAAGGCCTCGTCCGCCCAGTTGTCCTGCATGATGCGAACGGAGTCGGACTCGCGGATCGTGCCCTGCTGGAGCTCGTTGAACTGCTCGAAGGTCCGGTCGACCTCCCGCTCGGCGGCACCGAGGTCGCTCTCCCAGTCCTGCCATTCGCGGAAGAGCGCGACGTACGCGGCCTCACCACGCGAGTACTGCTCGAGAGCCGTGTTCAGCTTCTGGAGCGTGTCGCGGATCGTGGCCCAGCGGCGGTTGGCCTCGTCCCACTCGGCTTGCGCGGCCTGAACTTCGTTGCGGCGCTCGATGAGCTCCTGGGGAATCTCGGGCTCGGGCGTGCCGTAGGCGGTGGCCATCTCAGCAAAGAGGGCATCACGGTCGAACGGGATGAGCTGTACCTCGATGTCCTCGAGCTGACGGGTGACCATCCCTTCCCCTTCGGGGTTGGGAACGTCGATCTCCATCGTGACCACGACCTCGGCGGGGCCACAGGCCGCCACCG
>JAUIKL010000062.1 GCA_030430625.1 Gemmatimonadota bacterium | reverse complement strand
TCGTCGTGGACGCACTGATCGAAGCCAACAAGGACTTCGACCTTCTCCTCCTCCCGAACCGGAGTCACGGATTCGGGAACGAGCCGTACATGATGAGGAGGCGGTGGGACTACTTCGTGCGGCATCTCCTCGGCGCCGAGCCGCCGCAGGGGTACGAAATCGGACGACTCGAGCGTCCCATAGGGTAGCGAGGGAGTCGACCGAGGCATGCGGAGTCCGCGGATGAAGACACGGAGGCTGGGGTTCGGGGCGATGGCCGTCCTGGCCGCGTCCGCCTGTGTCGACGGCACACCCGCCGAGCCGACTTCGACGCTCAGTCCCCAGGCGGCTCTCTATCTCGATGCGGCCGTGCGGGTGATGGAGGAGTACTCGATCCGCCGGCACGAAATCGACTGGCCAGCGTTTCGCGCCACGACGTTCGAGCAGGCGGAGGCCGTCTCGGCTCAAACCCCGGCGGAGACCTACCCGATGATCGTCGATGCGCTCGATCGGATCGGGGACAACCACAGCTTCTTCCAGGAGCCATCCGCCCCACAGGTGGTGGCCGGGCCGACCCCGAGTGACCGTCCGAGCCCGGTCGATCCGTCATCGACACTGCTGGAAGACGGGGTCGGGTACATCGATGTCCCGGCCTACTCGGGGGGCGGGAGCGCGGGCGACGACCTGGCGAGCCTGTACCACGACCTCATCCAATCGGTGGACACCGTCGACTCGGTATGTCGGTGGGTCGTGGACCTCCGCGGCAACACCGGTGGAAACATGTGGCCGATGGTGGCTGGCATCGGGCCGATCCTCGGTGCCGATACGGTCGGGATGTTCGTCGACCCCGACTCGATCGTGAACCACTGGTTCTACAACCAGTTCGGTCACGCGGGCTTCGACGTCGCGGTCATCGCGATGGCCGACCCTCCCTACGAGCTGTCGCAGCCGCTACCGAACGTGGCGGTCCTGCACGACTCGATGACGGCCAGCTCCGGGGAGGCGGTGGCCGTGGCCTTCCGGGGCCGGGAGCGCGCCCGCTCCTTCGGCACCGAGACATGGGGTGTGTCAACGGCCAACCAGGCGTTCACGCTGCCGGATCAGGCGGTGATCTTCCTGACCGTGTCCACGATGGCCGATCGAGACGGGACGCTGTACGGAGAACGGATCGTGCCCGACGAGTTCGTCTCGGGGACGAAGACCGGGGAACGGGAGACGGACGCCGCACTCGACGCGGCGGTCGGGTGGCTGACCGGCCAACCCTGCGACTGATCGAACCCCGGGCGGGGGTCGTCACAAGCAGGGCGCGGGCGTGAGCCTCTTCTACCAGCCGCGCAACCGGCGCGGCGAGCCGCTGCCTCCGCTCCGTGAGCGACTGGCGGCGTTTCGGCACATCCCGCCGTTCCTCCGGATGGTCTGGGCCACGAAACCGTCGTACGCGGTGGCCATCACGGCGCTCCGGGTGCTCAGCGCCCTCCTGCCGGTCGCGATGTTGTGGGTGGGCAAGGAGTTGGTCGACGCGATCGTCGCTAACATCGGTGCCGCGGAACCGGACTGGACGACGCTGGGCCGTTGGGTGGTGCTGGAGTTGGTCCTGGCGCTCGCCGGCGAGATCCTGGGACGGATCGTCGGCGTGCTCGAGAGTGTGTTGGGAGACCTCTTCTCCAACGCGATGTCGGTCCGTCTGATGCAACATGCAGCCACGCTCGACCTGCTGCATTTCGAGAACCCCGAGTTCTTCGACAAGATGCAGCGGGCGCGCCGCCAGACGATGGCGCGCATAGGGCTGATGTCCGGGACGATGGGCATGGCCCAGCAGGCCATCACGGTCGTGACCCTGCTGGGCTCGTTCGCCTTCTACGAGCCCTGGCTTCTCCTCATCCTCGTCGTCTCGATCCTTCCGTCGTTTCTGGGGGAAACGGCGTACGCCGGTATCGCCTACTCCTTCATGTTCCAGTGGACGGCCCAGCGTCGGGAACTGGACTACTACCGGTGGGTGGCGTCGGAGCGGGAGCCGGCGAAGGAGGTCAAACTCTTCGGTCTGTCCGATCACTTCACGGCCCGGTACGCGGAACTGGCCGATGCCTACGTCCAGGAGAACCGGCGGGTGGCCAACCACCGGGCGGCCACAGGTTCGGTGCTCGGGGGCGTGTCGACCCTCGCGTACTACGGCGCGGTGGCCGTGATCGTCTACCAGACCGTCCTCGGCGCGTACAGCCTCGGCACCTTCGTCTTCCTCCAGGGCTCGTTCGAGCGAAGCCGGAACCTGATCAGCGGGATCCTGATGGGGGTCTCCCGCCTCTACGAGCAGGGACTCCAGTTGCGTGATCTCTTCGACTACCTGGAACTCCGCCCGGAGATCGTCAACGTCGAGAACCCTCGGCCGATGCCCCGACCCGTGCGTGCCGGCTTCGTCTTCGACGACGTGGGGTTCCAGTACCCCGACGCCGAGGGGTGGGCGGTACGGCACGCCTCCTTCTCGATCGGACCCGGGGAACGGATCGCGCTCGTCGGGGAGAACGGTGCGGGCAAGACGACGTTGGTGAAGCTGCTGACGCGCCTGTACGAACCGACAGAGGGGCGCATCCTGCTCGACGGGGTCGACCTCCGGGAGTACGACATTACCGAGCTACGACGGGCCGTCGGGGTGATCTTCCAGGACTTCTTTCGCTACGACCTGAAGGCTCGCGAGAACATTGCGATCGGTCGGATCGAAGACCGTGAGAACCTCGAGCGTGTGGTCGACTCCGCCGTGAAGAGCCTCGCGGCGCCGGTGATCAAAGGACTCGACGAGGGATACGAGCAGGTGCTCGTCCGCCGCTTCGAGGGCGGGGCGGATCTGTCCGGGGGCGAGTGGCAGAAGGTGGCCCTCGGACGCGCCTACATGCGGGATGCCGAGTTGCTCGTCCTCGACGAGCCGACCGCCGCCCTCGACGCCCGCGCGGAGCACGAGGTATTCGACCGATTCTCCGAGTTGACGGCCGGGAAGATGGCCGTGTTGATCAGCCACCGATTCTCCACGGTGAGGATGGCCGACCGCATTCTCGTTCTCGACGCAGGGCGCATCATCGAGGACGGGAGCCACGAGGCTCTTCTCGATCTCAACGGACGCTACGCCGAGCTGTTCAACCTCCAGGCCGAGGGCTACCGCTGACCTCTACTCCCGACCGGGGACGACCACCACGGGAGTGTGACCGCCGCGGATGATCTTGTCCGCCACGCCGCCGAGCAGCCATCGGGCAGGCCCCCGCCGACCGTGTGACGCGGTGACGACGAGGTTTGCGCCGACCTCTGCGGCCGCGTCGAGGACGCCGATGGCCGGTCGGGCCGAGACCACGACCTTCGTCTCGACCTGCTGGCCCGTCAGCTCCAGCTTCTCCTCGATGCCCGCCAGGTAGGCCTTTCCGGCTTCGACCCGCTTCTCGATGAAGTCGGTGTTGTCGATCACCGTGTCCGGCAGGTAGGTGCTCACCTGCGCCGGGTAGGATACCACGTGGATCAACATGAGCTTTGCGCCGAAGGATCCGGCGATATCGGTCGCCGGGCCCAGGGCTCCCTCCGCGAAGTCCGATCCGTCGAGGGTGACGGCCACGAGCCCAGGGGTGAAGCCGACCTTCTGGTCGCCGTTGTCGTCGGGCCGAACGAGCATCACCGGGACGTCCGTCTCCGCTACGAGAGCATCGGCCACGGAGCCGATCCAAGCCCGGGCCAATCCCCCGAGACCGTGCGTTCCCATGACGACGAGGTCGGCCCCCCATCGGCGGGCCTCCTCCAGGATCGCGTCGACGACCTCGCCCTCTAGAAGGCCGACGGAGGTCTCCGGCACGGGCTCGTCCCCGCGCTGGATCTCGCTGCGAGTCCTCTCCAATTCGGCGCGCAGCTTCCCCATGTAGGTCTCCCACCACATCGCTTCCGTGATGCGTTGACGCTCGGCCACCGTCACGAGCCGGAGCTCGGACGCGTTCGACTTCGCGATCTCCAGGGCCGCATCCAGGGCGCGCGCCGCGTGCCGGGAACCATCGAACGGGACCAGTATGCGCTTCACGGCCAACCTCCTGTCAGACGGGTGGGACTCCGCCTGAAGTTGGCCGTGCCGAAGCCGTTTGTCGGTCGGGAACGCGGCTACCGAGAAAGTCGGAGAGAGCCGTACCCGCTATGTGGGGAGATCTACCCCTCGTCGACGGTCACCTTGGTCATGACGACGTCCTCTCGAGGACGGTCCTGGAGGCCGGTGTCGACTTTTCCGATGGTCTCCACGACGTCCAGGCCGGACGTGACCTTGCCGAAGATTGCGTGTTTGCCGTCGAGCCAGGGCGTCGGGACCAGCGTGATGAAGAACTGCGAACCACCCGTATTGGGGCCGGCGTTCGCCATCGAGAAGATGCCCGGTCCGGTGTGGGCCAATCCCTCCCCGAACTCGTCCTCGATGTGGTAGCCGGGACCCCCGGTGCCGCGCCCGTCCGGGCACCCGCCCTGGATCATGAAGTCGGCGATCACCCGGTGGAAGACGAGCCCGTCGTAGTAGCCCTTCTTGGCCAGCTCGATGAAGTTGCCCGCGGTCTTCGGGGCGAGGTCGCTGAACATCTCGGCGACGATGGTTCCGTGGTTCGTCTCGATCGTGACCGTGGGGTTGGCCATGTCGGCTCCGTATAGGCGTGAGGGTAGAAAAAAGCCTATACAAGGCCGAAACCGATTGCCAGCCTCGGTGGCGCACGCCATCATGGCCACCCATGAAGAGAACCTATTCGTGCTTGGCGGCGGTGGTCCTGGGTGTGGCGGCATGTACACCTGCCCTGAAACTCACTCCGAGCGATGCCGACATCGTTCTGGCTCGGCAGGCGCTCGACGCGCCCGACCCCGGGCAGCGGGGCTCGTACGGCGTACGGACGCTCTACTACGGTTCGGGGACGGACAAGAACCGGGCCGAGTACCGGGACTCGGTGTCCATCACGACACCGACCGTCGACGTCTCCAAGATGGTCAGCCTGGGGGCGTCGGCCTCCGAGCGGAACGAGTACTGGGGTTTCACGCCGAAGGAGATGCCGCTCAACGCACGCGTCTGGTACCCGGACGGGGACGGCCCATTCCCGCTCGTGTTGGTCGTACACGGCAACCACAACATGAAGGACTTCTCCGATCCCGGGTACGACTACTTCGGTGAGCTGCTTGCCAGCCGCGGCTACATCCTGGCCAGCGTCGACGAGAACTTCATCAACGGCGGCATCCGCGGCGAGAACGATGCGCGCGGCTGGTTCCTCCTTCGCCACGTCCAGCTGTTCGAGGAGTTCAACGAGGAGGCCGGGAACCCGTTCGAGGGTCTGGTCGACATGAGCAACATCGTGCTCATGGGTCACTCGCGAGGCGGTGAGGCCGTGGCGAACGCGGCGGCCTTCAACAACCTGTCGTACTACCCCGACGACGCGTCGCTCGAGTTCGACTTCGGGTTCGACATCCAGGGCATCGTCTCGATTGCCCCCGTCGACGGTCAGTACCTCCCGACCGGCCGGCCGGTGGTGGTCGAGGACATGAGCTACCTCACCTTCCACGGCTCGCACGATGGAGACGTCACGAGCTTCCACGGCCTGCGGATCTACGATCGGCTCCGCTTCAACGACCCGGACGACTTCAACTTCAAGTCGGCCATCTACGTGTACCGGGCCAACCACGGGCAGTGGAACACCGTGTGGGGGCCGCACGACAACGGCCCGCGCTCCCCGAGGATTCTGGACCTCCGGGGACTCATCACGCCCGAGGCGCAGCAGCGCTTCGCCGAGATCTACGTTTCGGCGTTCCTCGACATCGTGACGAAGGGTGACAAGCGCTACCTGCCGATCTTCCGCGACCACCGGGTCATCGGTCAGTGGCTTCCTGAGACGATGTACATCACCCGTTTCGAGACGAGCGCCTTCCGTTCCCTCGCGGACTACGAGGAGGACATCGACGTCACGAGCGGTTCGGAGAGGGGAGTGACCATCCAGGGTGACTCGTTGGCGTCGTGGAGCGAGTCGACCCTCCTCCTTCGTTCGAGCAACCGTGCCAACACCTCGGCGTCACAGGAGAATCAGGGCGTGACGGTGGGCTGGAACAATCGGATCGCCGGGGCAGACACCACGGCCCACGGCCCGGCAGCCCGGTACTCGCTCCACCTCCCCGAGGGGCTGGCCGCCGACTGGCGACTCTGGAGTGGCTCGACCTTCGACTTCACGCTCGCCCCGACGAACACGGTTCCCGGCCCCCGCGCCGCGCCGGACGACGGGGAGGCGGACGAGAATCAGGATGAGGACGCGGGCCCGCCGGCGCGCTCGGGGAATTCCGACGAAGAGGAGCCGGAAGACCCACCAGTCGACCTCAGTATCGAGATCGAGGACGCCGCGGGGGTTCGCGCCCGGGTCACCCTCAGCGACTACGGTGCGGTCCGTCGGCCTCTCGAGACGTACGTCATGCGCCGGGGCGACCTGGAAGCGAACCGCTTCCAGACCCACTGGGAGCTGATCCTACAGACGTTCTCGATTCCGCTGTCCGACTTCCTCGCCGACGATCGAGAGCTGGATGTCCGCTCGATCCGTGCCGTGCACTTCGTCTTCGACCGGGTCCACGCGGGTGAAGTGGTGCTGGACCAGATCGGCTTCTCGGATCTCGACCCCGCCTTCCTGGGTTCCCGCGTCGACGGGCGGTAGTCAGAACAGGTCGGGATCTCAGTCGAACGCTGGCGGCAGTTGAACGGGGGCCGCGGAGGCCGAACGACTACCGCCAGCGCACTCCGAAGCGGTGCGTACCTCCCTCGTCGGCGCCCGACACCGGGCGCCACGCCCACTCGACGGTGATGTCGTCACCCCAGAAGGCGAAGCCCGTGGTGAAGGGTGCGGCGTCACTCCCCTCCGGAACGTTCTGGAATCCGAGTCGGGCCACGAAGGTCCGACCCTGGATCGGCCAGTAGCCCAACTCGACACCTGCGCCGAAGAGGGCGTCGTCATCTGCGTCCAGACCGACGTGGGCGGCGAAGCCGATGTCGAAGATTCCGACCGGGCGTCCGTAGGCCCCCGCTCCGAGAACCACGCGTGACGGCCCGGCGCCGGTGTCGTTGACCGGCTTGTCCCCGATGTCCTGGGCCGAAAGTGCCAACTGAACGATCCCGACCTCCTTGGCGACCCCAACGTCGACGAGGGCCACGTTGTGGCGGGCGGAACCGACCCGCTCGTCCACGAAGTCGACGACGACCCCGAGGTCGAGATCGATCGGCAACGACCGGGCGTACCCGACCGAGACGATCCGCTCGGACACCGGGACCGAACCGAGGCCGAAGTACGTGTCGGGGGCGGGGGGGCCGGCCAGGGCGCCCGCGCCGAAGGCGCTGTACTGCATGGTCCGTAGACCGACGCCGACGCCGCCACCCAGCCATCCCATGGCCGCGGACGCGGCTGTTGCACTCGAGTTTCCACCCCAGCGCTGCAGGTCGACGCCGAAGCCAGCGGCGCCGATGAGTAGCGCCGGATGGTAGAAGATGGCGTCCGCGTGCCCGCTGGACGCCGCGTATGATCCGCCCAGCCCCATGGCTCGAGTCGAGGCCGGGTGTTGGGTGGCGGACGGGAGCGTGGACTCCTGGCCGCGGACCGTCGAAGCAGCGGTGAATAGCAGGCAGGCCGCGATCGGAAGGGTCGCGGCTCCGGAGATGGTTCGACGCATCGGGTGCTCGGTCGTGGGAATGGGCTTCGTTGCCGGGTGCCAACCTCGGCTCAGCGCCCGAATCCGTGCAATAGGGCCGGGTTTGGGCCGCGTGCGCTAGCCGCCCGGGGCGGTTCGTCTCACGAAGTCCTGAATCAGCCCGTGCGCAATCGACATCGGGTGGGGGAGGTCGGGGAGCGCATCGCGGCGGAACCAGCGAGCGTCCTCGATCTCCCGGGGATCGATACGGATCGACCCGTCGGCCCAATCGGCCACGAAGCCGAGCATGAGCGAGTGCGGGAAAGGGTGGGGCTGGCTCTGCCAGTAACGGAGGTTCGTGACGCGGACACCGACTTCCTCTTCGATCTCCCTGTGGACGCATTCCTCGAGCGACTCACCGGGCTCGACGAAGCCGGCCAGGGTCGAGTAGACGCCGGGAGCAAAGTGCGGCGAGCGGCCCAGCAGAGCTTCGTCCCCGCGCTGAACGAGCACGATCACGGCGGGGGCGACGCGCGGGAAGTGTCGCTGCTCACAGGACGTGCACGTCATCGAGAGGTGCGTGGTGTCCCTTCGGGTCGGCTTCCCGCACCTGGAGCAGAAGCGGTGGGTCTCCACCCATTCGACGAGGTGTTTGGCTCGGCGGGCGGTCTGGAAGTCCGCCGGTGCCAGGGCGTGAAACGCCGTGCGGAGCCCCTCGGCTCGGTAGCCCGGCGGAATGGGGGTGTCCGAGGCCAGCCCGTAGGTCTCGAGGTCGGTGGGACGGCCTTCTCCACCGTCCGGGAGCCTCACCGAAGAGAGGTCGGGATGCCCCAGGGCCTGCTCGACTTCGGCGCGGGTCGGCAGCCTGGGCGTCGACCCGGAGTCATCCAGGAGGAGCCGCCCTCCGATGAACACGAAAGACCGGGTCACGTCTCCGCCTTCAGGTCCACGACCACCGAGAGCGAGCATGAAGTGCAGCGGAGCCAGGCTCGATCCCGCACGTAGGAGACGTCCTTCCGCGGCTGTACACGCCTCTGATCCATCGGTGCGCCGCACGACGGACAATCGACGACACCCCCGGTCAAAACGGCGCGACGAAGTTCAGCTTGTTCGGTTTTGTTCAATGAAAAGCTGGACAGGAGAGATGGGTCTCAGCAGATTAGACGGGAAGAGTGTCTCTATTCTTGCTGCGACAGCTATGCGCGTACAGCGACCAAACTACACGGTGGAACCCGTCCTCGACCGTGTGTTCCCGAACCGAGCTTCGCTCGATTCCGATAGATGTTGAATTCACTCTTCCAGGTGGCCGCCGCGGCCGCCGTCTTCTCGTCGCCGAACAGCTCTGCCGACGTGGCCGACCGCCCCCGGGCCGAGGCTGCGGAAGCCGCCGTGATGCGTTACAGCGGCACCAGTGCGGAGATCGACGTCGCGACGCCCTTCGTGGCCGAAGCGAACATCGACATCGATGGCCGCCTCGACGACGACGGGTGGCAGCGGGCCGCGTTGCTCACCGACTTCACCCAGTACGAACCGCTCGAGGGTATCGGCGCGTCCCAGCCGACCGAGGTCAGAGTCCTGGTCGACGCCGACGCGATCTACTTTGCAATCCGAGCGCTCGACGACGAGCCCGACCAGATTCGGGCCACCCTGTCCGAGCGGGACTCGTTCACCCGCACCGACGACTACGTCCGGATCGTACTCGACACCTACTCGGACCAGCGCCGCGCGTACGTCTTCACGGTGAATCCGCTGGGCGTTCAACACGACGGGTTGTGGAACGAGGGGGGAGGCGGGGGCGGCAACCGCTTCGGACCACCGATCGACGACAGCCCGGACTTCCTCTGGTCGTCCGCCGGCGGACTCACGGACGACGGCTATCAGGTCGAGGTCCGGATCCCCTTCAAGAGTGTGCGCTTTCAGGAGAGCGACGAGCAGAGCTGGGGCCTTCAGCTGGAGCGGAACGTACAGCGGACCGGATACAGCAGCTCGTGGGCGCCGATCACACAGAACATCGCCAACCGGCTGAGTCAGACCGGACGTCTCAATGGACTCCGGGACCTCGACATGGGGCTCTTCATGGAGGTCAACCCGGTCGTCACCGGGGCACGAAACGGCGCGGTGAACGATGCGGGGATCTTCACGCACGACGACCCGACGGGCGAGTTCGGCTTCAACGCCACCTACGGCCTCACTTCGAACCTGACGCTCGACGCGACCTTCAACCCGGACTTCAGCCAGGTCGAAGCCGACGCCGGGCAGATCCAGGTCAACGAACGCTTCTCCCTCTTCTTTCCCGAGCAGCGGCCCTTCTTCCTCGAGGGGACCGAAGTCTTCGGGATGCCCAAGCAGCTCGTGTACACCCGCACGATCGAAAACCCGATCGCGGGGGGTAAGCTGACGGGCAAGGTCGGCGGCCTCAGCCTGGGGTACATCGGGGCGGTCGACGAGACGTTCACGGCGTCGTCACCGAACGTGTACGTGAACCTCGTCCGTGCCCGAGCCGATCTGGCGGGTTCGTCCTCGGTCGGTGCTGTGTACACGGATCGCACGATTGCGTCCTCCGACTTCAACCGGGTCGTCGGTGCCGACGCGCGCTTGCAGTTCGCGAGCCGGTACACCTTCACCGTGATGGGCGCCCAGAGTTTCACGGACAATAGCGATCTCATCGAGCGCACCGACGGTCGCATGATGTCGGCGCGGCTCGAGCGGGCCGGGCGCACCGTCTCGTTCAACGCCGAGTTCGAGGACACCCAGTCCGACTTCGATCCGGGCAGCGGGTTCTTCAGGCGACTGGGTACGGCCCAGGCCCAGGCCCAGCTGTCCTACAACTGGTTCGGCGGGCGCGGTGCCCTGCTCCAGTCGATCAGTCCCTCGATCGAGGTGCGTGGTTTCTGGGACCACGATCGGTTGTGGGCGGGCCAGGGAATCGAAGAGGGACAGGTTCAGCTTTCGTCCCGCTTCGGCTTCAAGGACAACGTCACCTTCTTCGGCAACGTCCAGCTGAAGACCTTCGAGTACCAGCCCGAGCAGTACGGTGAGCTGTTCGTCGAAGAGTCGGACGGGTCGCTGACACCCTTCCGCCCGGATCAGGACCGGTTTGGCTCCCTCCCGAGCGTGACAGCCGGGATGTGGGTCAACAAGTGGCAGCGCGTGCGCGGCAACGTCCGCCTGACGTGGAGCGACTCCCCGATCTTCGATCGGAGCGCAGGCGTTGCCGTGGCCGACGCGCGGTCGTTGTCCGGAAACGCCAGCCTCAACCTCTACCCGACTCGGGCGCTGGTGGCCGAGTTGGGCGTCAACTACAGCCGTATCACGAGGTCGGTGGACGGGGCTCAGCATTCCGAAGCGATCATTCCCCGGGTTCGCGCCCAGTACCAGTTCTCCCGTGCGCTCTTCCTGCGCAGCATCGTCGAGTACGGCACGCAGACGAGCCTCGGTCTGGTGGATCCCGTTGCCGGACGGCCTCTCGTCCGGTGTGCGACCGACTGTGAGGTCCGCACCGGCTCGGAGGGACACGACTTCCGGATCGAGGGGTTGATCGGGTACGAACCGTCCCCCGGCACCGTCTTCTTCCTCGGCTACACCCGACAGATGGAAGACGCGACCGCCTTCGGTTTCGAGAACGTGCAGCCCACCGCCGATGGCCTCTTCGTGAAGCTCAGCTACCGTTTCCGGCTGTAGCGGTCGAGCCGTGCCCTGGCCGAACACGGCGCGGGGGTCGAGGTGGCGTCCACGTAACCGATACATGGCGTCCGTTGCCCCGGTCGAAGGCCTTGAGTACCGTACGCGCCTGCCAGGAAGCGCACATCGACTCGCTCCGGCATCTACGTAGACTCTGAAGGACCAACAGTTTGGCGAAAGACGCGATCGAGATTGAAGGGACCGTGACCGAGGTTCTCCCGAACGCCACGTTCCGGGTGAAGCTCGAGAATGATCACGAGATCCTGGCGTACCTCTCCGGGAAGATGCGGAAGAATTACATCCGTGTACTGGAGGGGGATCGGGTGAAGTGCGAGATGTCCCCGTACGACCTCACCCGCGGGCGGGTCACCTACCGGTACAAGTAGGCGAAACCGCGCTCGGCGCGGCTCCGTAGGGCGAGGACAGATTCGACTCGCATCCGTTCGGAGGCTCCATGAAGTCCCTTGCCCGCGTCGCCGTCGTCGGCTTCACCGGCGTCGTGCTCCTCAAGATCGGCACCTCCTTCATCGGCCCGCTCCTGGCGATGCTTCTGGGGCTGATCTTCTTGACCGTGAAGATCGCCGTGGCCGCAGCGGTCCTCTACTTCGTGTACTCGCTGATCAAGCGTCGGGAGGAATCCGACGAGGTCGAGGTCGAGGACATCGTGCGGGAAGCGGAGATCATCGTGGAGGACGCGGTCGATACGGTCGACGACGCGATCGACGATGTGATGGACGCTGTCGACGACACGCTCGACGACCTGTAGGGAGAGCGTTCGGGGGGCGCCCGGCTTCGAGCACCCGCGCCACCGTTTCCACCACCCCGGCGACCGGGTCGTCGTTTCGACTACCCCCGCCGGGGCCCGGGTCGCCGGGTGGGCCCACTCTTCCTGGGGCGATCGAAGTCGGCCCGCACCGCGCGACCCCGGATCGTCGTTCCGTTGATGGCGCGGATCACCTGTCGGGCCACGGTATCGTGAACCTCGACCAGGGAGTGCGACTCCTTGATGTCGATCCGGCCGACGGCATCGCCTCCGACGCCCGACTCCCCGGTGATCGCTCCGAGCAGGTCTCCCTTCTCGAGGCCGTCCCGGTCTCCGACGCTGACGAAGAGCTTCGCCCACGACGGCGTCGGTGTGGCCGCACCGGGCGCTGCGACCACCGGCTGATCGGCCCCGGCGCTCGCGGGCTGCGCCGAGTCCAGCAGCCAGAGTGCCGCCGCGGCGACCTCCGACGGGTCGTGATCGGCCAGGAGCGGCTCGATCACCAGCAGGTACGGCGCATGGTCGTCCCCTTCGAGCGCTTTGCTCAAGCGAGAGCGTAGCGCCGCGATGCTGCTGTGCTCCGCCGGCTTCGGCGGGAACGGGGTGACGGTGTACCCGGTGCGTTTGCTCAGTGCCCGGAGGTGCGCCACCTCGCGGGGCAGCAGGACGACCACGCCGCCTTCGTCGCCGATCGCGTGCCGGCGGTCGAGCGCGTCCGGATCGCTCGGGCAGTCCGCGCTGACGACGACGACACCCGCGGTGTCGCCCACGGCGCTCCGCGCCTCGAGCGCGTCGACGGCCAGCCAGACGGGGACATCCGTGTCACCGGGCGCGCCGGCGACGTAGCCGTGAAGGGTCAGGTAGTCCCCGGCGTCGGCCGCGCGGTCTTCCGTGCCGCAGAAGAGGAGGACGTGCCGTGCACCCTCGGCCAGCACGTCGTCGACGACCGACAGGACCGTCGTCTCCCTCGGATCGGGGCCGATCCGGAAGCGGACGCCGCCGCGCTTCGGCGGGGCGTCGGCCTCGGGGGCCGGGATCGTCACCGTACGCTTGAACGCTCGCTGGACGAGGTCGCGCACGGCGGCGGAGGCGGGCTGGGCGCTGAGCACACGCTGCGCTTCGGCCGGCAGGTAGTCCATCACCCTCTCGATCGCGTCGAAGCCACCCGCCGCCTCGATGAGCTGCGCCTGGTCGATGACGACCGCCTGGACTCCATCCAGGGCGATGTCCCCGTCCGCCCGCGCCGCCAGGAGGGCCTTCGGCGTGCCGAAGAGAACGTCGGCTCGTGCCGGATGGACCCAGGGGGAACCAAGCGCCGCCACCCGATGGCCGAGGGCGGCAGCCAGTCGTCCGACGACCTCGGCCTGCTGTCCGGCCACATCGTCGGAGTGACACAGCACGACGATGCCCGGACCGGTGGCCTCGGGGTCGATCCGCATGAGGAGCGGCGTGGCCCACGCCACCAGGAGACCGCTCCCGGGGCTCGCGTCGATCACGAGGTTGTTGCCCTTTCGCAGGACCGGGATCGCGTCGCGTTGTA
>JAUIKL010000291.1 GCA_030430625.1 Gemmatimonadota bacterium | reverse complement strand
GTACCAGGACGCCCTCGTCGCGCACATCGAGGAAAATCCGGATTGGATCGTGCCGGAGGTCCGGCGCAACGAAATCCTCGGCTTCCTGCGGCAGCCTCTCGGCGACCTCTCGATCTCCCGCCCGAAGACACGGCTCTCCTGGGGCATCGAGCTTCCCTTCGACACCGAGCACGTCGCGTACGTGTGGGTCGACGCCCTCATCAACTACCTCACCGCGTCGGGTGCCATCACGCCCGGCGCCGACGACGAGGGCTTCGACGACGTCTCGGGATCGTGGTGGCCGGCCGACCTGCACGTGCTCGGCAAGGATATCCTGACGACCCACTCCGTCTACTGGCCCACCCTGCTGATGGGCGTCGGCCTTCCGCTTCCCCGTCGCATCCTGTCCCACGGGTGGTGGGTGGTCGGGGAGACGAAGATGTCGAAGTCGATCGGCAACGTCGTCGACCCGCTCGCGCTCCGGGAGGACTTCGGAACCGACGCGGTTCGTTGGTACCTCATGAGGGAGATGCCCACCGGGAGCGACGCGTCCTACACCCCCGAGCGTTTCCTCACGCGCTACGACGAGATCGCGAACGTTCTCGGAAACCTCGCGTCGCGGACTCTGTCGATGATCGTGAAGTACCGCGACGGTGTCGTGCCGAACGTACCCGCGGACGGCCTGAACGCGGAGATCGAGGACGCGCTGAACACCTTCCGTGACGCCTTCGGCCGCTTCAAGATCCACGATGCCCTGGCGGCAGCCATGGACCTCGGACGCGCCGCCAACGGTTACGTCGAGGAGCGTCAGCCATGGGCGCAGGCGAAGGACCCCGACGGATCGGCGGCACTCGACGAGACACTCGCGACTTTGGCGCGCGCTCTATGCGTACTCGCTGCGCTCTTCGAGCCTGTCACACCGACCGCGATGCGGGACCTGGCGAGATGGCTCGGCCTGGACGACGTTCCGAGGCTGGACGAGGCCAGCGGCGTCGCCATTGGCGGCCGATCGGTAGAACGGGGGTCGGCACTCTTTCCCCGGGTCGAGCCGAATTGGGAGTAGGGTGAGGCCGAGTGGGGCCCCACGGTATGCCCGACACGCCACGGGGCATGCACTGTGGAACAACAAACATATGTTTACGCCCGTCGGTCCATCCCGGCCCCTTGGGCAACGACTACCTGATTTTGTACCTTTTTGCCGGGGCAGAAAGTCGCTTGACTTCTTTTTTTTTTGGCCCGTAGGTTGGGTTCATGCCCCCCTGAAGTGCGTGCTGAACGAGCTGTAGGAATCGTAACCGCAAGAGGCGAATCTCATGGCTGGAGAGAACTGGACCTTCCTCGTCGTCCGAGGTGAGGACGATCCGGTCCAGCAATACTCGATTTCGAAGAAGACGCTGAAAGGCGCGGCTGTGGCCGCGGGCGTCGCTTCGATCGTCGTGGTAGCCAGTATGCTCGCACTGGGGACCAGCACGAACGCGCACCTCCAGGTCCGAAGCCTGGAGGCCCGCAACGAGGCGCTGGAAGGTGAACTGCAGGATTTCCAATCGCGGATCGTGTCCCTGGAGTCGACCCTGGATCGGGTGGCGGCCAACGACGCGCACTTCAGGAACCTGGCCGGTCTGGAAATCATCGATCCCGAGGTGATGGAAGCCGGTGTCGGCGGCCCGGGGCTCGGTCTACCGCAGGCGTCTCCGCTCTGGACCGTCGACTCCACCACGACCAAGTCCATCTTCGCGGCCGGCTACGACCTGAGCACGCTCGAGCGTCGAGCACGGCTTCTGTCGGCCAGCTTGAACGAGGCAACCGACTCGGTCATGGCGCACCGCGCGCTCCTCGAGTCGACACCGTCGATCCTGCCGACGCGGGGCTGGCTGAGCAGCCGCTTCTCCGCGTCCCGGATGCACCCGGTCCACAACCGCCCGCTTCCCCACGAGGGGATCGACGTCTCCGCACCGGAGGGTACACCGATCTTCGCGGCTGCGAAGGGTCGGGTCAGCCGCGCGGGTTGGGTGGTCGGATACGGTCTCACGATCGAGATCGATCACGGCTTCGGCTTCACGACTCTGTACGGTCACGCCTCCAAGCTGATCGTCGACGTGGGTGACGAGGTCATGCGCGGGGACGTGATCGCGCAGGTCGGTAGCACGGGGATCACGACGGCGCCGAACCTCCACTACGAGGTGCGGGTCGGCGGGGTGCCGCGGGATCCGGTGAACTTCATTCTGCCGGACTACGTCACCAACTGATTCGGTCGGTCCGTAAGAGCGTCCGCGCGACAGCGTAGTCGGAAACGAGCGTCCCGAGGTTGATCGCCTATTTGGCGACCCTTACCTTCGAGCGTTTCGCGTTCCAACCCCGACGATCGCTGGAGCCAGCACTATGAGAAGGACCCTCCCGCTCGCCCTCGGCCTCATGCTCGCGGTGGCGGCCTGTGGCCCCGCCGAGGTCGTGGTCACGATGGAGATCGACGTTCCCAACCCCGAAGGGGAAGGGATGGTCACCCGTCAGCTCGAGGACATCGAGGTACAGCTCATCCCGTTCGACCG
>JAUIKL010000061.1 GCA_030430625.1 Gemmatimonadota bacterium | reverse complement strand
CCGCGTGGTGCTGGCGGATGAGTTCCTCGGCGCGCTCCGGTGTCGGCGCCGAGTTACCGTTGATCGATGGCGCCCCCACGTAGAACGTCGGGCCGAGTACGTCGCCCCGCTCGAGCTCGTCGGCGAGCGGGATCTGGTACTCCGAACCGAGCATCCCCCGGATCGTCGTCACCCCGTTCGCGATGTACAGGAAGAGGATGTCTTCCACGGCGTCCCGCGGCGGGTTGGCTCCGGGAGGTACGTGCGCGTGCATCTCCGCCAGCCCCGGCATCAGGTAGCGGCCCGTCCCGTCGATGATCGTGGCCCCTTCACCGACCACGACGTCGTCGGCGAACCCGACTTCGACGATCTCTCCGTCGAGGACGATCACCGTCTGGTCTTCGACGACCCCCGTTCGGTCCATCGGCAGGACGTCGACCCCGACGAAGGCGATGGTGCCCGGGGCCGCGAGCGGCGGCGTACCGCCGCACGCCGCGACTCCGAGGAGTGCCGCCGTAACGAACGAGTACATCGATCCCTTCCGTGTCATCCTCACCTCTCCCGATCGAATCCGGCCGACCCCATCGTCGGCCCGGCGTTGTCCTACGGCTGCGCGACTCCGAGCGCCTGGCGCGCTTCGGCGTGCGAGTGGCACGTGTGAATCGTGACTCCGGCCTCCCGGCCGAAGCCGCCGTCCGCCCCGAACATGGCGTGAACGTCGGCGCTGGCGACGACGCCGAGACCGGCAATCCTGTCCCGATAGGCGCCGAAGATGGCTCCGGCCGCCTCCATTTCCTCGGTCGACATCTTCGCGATCCCGGCGGCACCACTCATGTCCAATAGGATCGGAATCGACTTCGGAGTGTTGTCCGATTCGAAGGCCTTGAACGCGACCCGGCGTACTTCGTTCGCCGTGAAATCGCCGTCGACGGTCAGTTCCAGCACACCGTCGCGCAAACGGGTGAACACAGGCATGTCCTGGCTCTCCTGATGCAAAAGCGTAGCAAAGGGGGTCGCCACCGGGGGGACGCAGAAGATGAACGTGGGCCGGGGGGCAGGCAAGAAACTCAGTCACCACGTGGCCCTTCGGGCTCCGGACCCAGGAAGACGAACATACCGAGCGGCTTCACCGCGCCCTACATTCTCTGAGTTGCGGTTCCGTGCTCAATCAGCCCGGTAGATCGATGACCGAGTCCGAGGGGAAGAAGCTCGAGGGTCTGGCCCGTTCCATTGACGCGCTCTTCTCGGGAGGGAGTGATGCGGGTTCGACGCCCGACTCCGCGAGCGCCACACCGACGGCCGAGCCAGAACTGCTCGACGTGACCGGGGTCGATTTCACGCCCGACCCCATCGAAGGTGACCAGGACACGGCTTGGCTCCTCGATCCGGTCGGGGATGACGACGACCCGCCAGGAGGCGACCTCGACCTCGACGCCGCTGGGAGCCTGGACCTCAGCGTGGCGGGTCCTCTCGAATTCGGACTCGGCGGTGATCTCGATCTCGACATCGGGGCAGAGTCGATGCCGCCGATGCCGGACGAGGTCGGACCCGCGGAACTCGACTTCCCGAGCGCCGACGTCGACGCCGTCGAGCCGGAGCCCGAGCCGGTGGTGGTCGAGGCCGAAGCGGAGGTCGAGGAGCCTGAAGCGGTGGTCGAGGAGCCCGCGGAGCCCGAGCCTCCTTCCTTGCCGGATCCGATCGTCGAGCCGTGGACGGAACCCGCCCTCGAGACGGCGTCCGAGCCTCCCCCGCTCCCGGAGCCGGTGGTCGAAGAGACGGTGGAGCCGCCTCCGCTCCCGGAGCCGGTGGTCGAAACGACGGTGGAGCCGCCTCCACCCCCGATGGAAACGGAACTGGGGCTCGCTGGCATCGGCTCGGTCGAGCCGGCGCTGGCTGCGACGGGTGTCGCTCCGGCTCTCGACGGGGCGGACGACGGAGACGCGTTCGTGCCGACGCCGCTCGACGAGGCGGTCGACGCCTACTTGTCCGGCGACGTCGACGCCGCGGATCGAGTCCGTGAACTCGCCGAAGAGTTCGAGGGTCGGCTCGACCTGAATACGGTGGCACGCGCGGCCGAACGACTCGTGCTGGCCGCCGGCGATCCCCCCGATCCGAACACCCTCGGCGTAGGCCGCTCCATCGCGGGACCGCGCGTTCTCGGGCAGCTGGTTCGCCGGATGGGGGCGGAGCGTTCGGAGGAGCGGCGCGCGGAGTACTACACCATCGCTCGCGGCCTCGGCCAGGAGGCCGCCGAGGCGATCCGCACGGAACTGGGCGAAACGACGACGGATCGACTCGCGCGCAGGATCTATTGTGAGGCCCTGACCGAGATGGGACCGACCGGCCGGCGGATGATCGAGTCGATGGTGGAGGACGAGAATCAATTCATCGTCCGCAATGCCATCTCGATCCTCGGGGATACGGGAGGCCCGAACGCGGTCTCTCTCGTCACGAGCGCCCTCGCCAACTCGGATCGACGCGTGCGGCGTGAGGCGCTGAAATCGCTGGCCAAGTTGGGCGACCCCGAGTCCGGCGACCTGGTTCTCGGGCTCCTCGACGATTCCGACGAAGAGGTCCGAGAGGCGGCTGCCGTGGCGGCGGGTGAATTGCGCGTGGATCGAGCGCTGCGCCCTCTGCTCAAGATGCTCGACGAGGCGAAGAACGCGGATCAGTCGATCCCGATCATTCGGGCGCTGGGTCAGATCGGGGACCCCGGTGCGGTGAACTCCATCGAGAAGTTCGCGGTACCAGGTCTGTTGAGACGCCCTCGGACGGACGTGCGGATCGCTGCCTACCGTGCACTGCACCAGATCGGTACTCCGCACGCCAAGCAGCTCTTGTTGGCCGTGGCCAAGGACAAGGACGAGGACGTGAAGGAAGCCGTGAAGGGGATGCTGTACGGCTGAGCCGAACCGACCCGATCGGCCCGGTCGGATCGTGCGGATCGTTGCTTGCCCCCTCGACCGCGCCTGGACATCATCCGTTTCGATCGAGCGTTTCGATCGAGATCGAACCCGCCATTCAAGGAGTCCCACCGTGAAGCGTGCCGTACTGGCCATCGCCGCACTCGCCTTTGCCGCCCAGCCCGTTCTGGCGCAGGAAGGCCCCCGCATCGCGCACAACCCGTCGTCCCGGATCCCGTTCAGCGCCGCGGTCCAGGTCGGAAACACGTATTGGCTCTCCGGTAAGCTCGGCGCCAACTCCGAGACGCGCGCCATGACCGAGGGTCGGATGGCGGCGGAGACCCACAACATCATGCGGTCATTCGGACAGCTGCTCGAAGAGCTCGGTATGGACTACGGCGATCTCGTCCGCGCTACGGTCTACCTGACCGACATCGACGGCTACGGTGAGATGAACGAGGCGTACGCGCAGTACTTCGAGGGGATCGACGCCCCGTCGCGAGTGGCCATGGAGGTCTCCGGCCTCGTCGGCGGAGCGCTGATCGAGATTTCCTTCATCGCCGTGAAGACGGACGGCTGAGCGAACACTCGTGTACCGGCGGCACTTCTTGACCGCCTTGGGCGGCGCCTCGTTGGCGTGGCCCAGGGCGGTTGCTGCGTTGGCGGATAGGCTCGCCGGCGGAGGGGCCGCGGACGACGAGCCCTTCTGGGACGAGGTCCGGACCCACTTCCTGATTCCTGACGATCGGATCTACCTGAACAACGGAACCCTCGGGCCGTCCCCTCGGGTCGTACTCGACGCGGTGATGGAGCATCAGGAACGGGTCGCCGCGACCTTCCCGCCGGGGGTCGCTTGGGACGATGTGAAGCGGGCCGTCTCGGACATCGTCGGGGGAGATCCCGACGGCTTCGTCTTCCCACGCAACACGACGGAGGCGATGACCTTCGCGGCCAACGGGATCGACCTTCTCCCGGGCGACGACATCGTCACGACGGATCACGAGCACATTGGGGGGATCGAGCCGTGGAAGGCCGCTGCCCAAAAGCATCGGGCAACGATCACCGTGGCATCCCTCCCCGCGCCCGCCCCGGACCGCGATGCACTCCTCGATGCCGTGTGGGGTGCCGTCCGCGCGGACACCCGTGCCGTCGTCGTCTCGCACATGACCTTCACGACCGGGACCGTGCTTCCGATCCGGGCCCTCTCCGATCGGTGCTCGTCGGCCGGTATTCTCCTCGTCGTCGACGGGGCGCACCCGCCTGGCATGCTGAGCCTCGACGTGGACGAGATCGGTGGTGAGATGTACGCATCTTCCCCCCACAAGTGGATGCTGGCGCCACAGGGCACCGGCCTGCTGTACCTGTCTCCCGCGTGGCGGGAGAGGCTCCACCCGACGCTGGCTTCCGGGGGGTGGGACGATCTGTCCCTGGGTGCGCACCGACTGAACCACATGGGCACGATCGACGAGTCCCGTCCGGTCGGCCTCCTGGCCGCTGCGGACTATCTGGCCGCCATCGGGATGGAGCGGATCGAGGCGCGGGTCCGCTACCTCCGGGGTTATCTGGAGGAAGGCCTCCGATCGATCGACGGCCTCTCCGTGGTCACCCCCGACGCCGAGGAAATGAAGGGTGGCCTGGTCTCCTTTTCGATCGACGGGGTGGAGTCCTCGGCGCTGCAGCGTCACCTTTCCCGCGCCGCCCGGGTGCGCACCCGGGTGATTGCCGAGTACGAGTACGGCTGGATGCGCCTGTCGACGCACATCTACAACAGTCCAGCGCAGATCGACCGGGCCGTCGAGTTGATCGGCGAGGCGGCACGCAACGGTATTCCCGCCGAATGAAGTCCGACGGTTGTCCACGCCACGAGCCCCGCGATCGATGAAGAAGCTGACACCACGCACCATCGGAGCCCTCGCCGCCGGCTTCGGAGCGTTCCTGCTCTACGTCGTGACGCTGGCCCCCACGACGGCCTTCTGGGACACCTCCGAGTACATCGCGACGGCGCACATCGTCGGGATTCCGCACCCGCCGGGTAACCCGTTCTTCGTGATCGTAGCGAAGGTGTGGAGCATGCTCCTGGCCCCCACCGGCCTGTCGGTGGCGGTCCGACTGAACCTCTTCGCGGCCACGACGAGCGCCGCGGCGACCGGCTTCTTCTTCCTCGTGGCCCACCGGGTCCTACAGGGCGTGCTCTCGACCGAGCGTGGCCCTCTCCTCGGCGCCGGGGTGGGCGCACTGATCGGTGCGACCGCCTTCACGGTGTGGAACCAGTCGAACGTCAACGAGAAGGTCTACACGCTCAGCGTCCTCATCATCGCGGTCGTGAGTTGGCTCGCGGTCCGTTGGTACGATCGGAGGGAGGAGGAGGGGAGCGAGCGCCTTCTGTTGATTGCCGGGTTCATGCTGGTCATCGGAACCACGAGCCACATGATGTCCGCATTACCCGGGCCTGCGCTCGTGGCGCTCGTACTCATGGCGGGGCCGAAACGACTCTTCACGGTGCCCTTTGCGTCGCGGGCCGTGCTCCTCGTTCTGCTCGGTCTGTCGTTCAACTTCGTCCTTCCGATCCGGGCGTCGCTGGACCCCGTGATCAACGAGGGCGACCCCACATGTGAAGCCGTGGGTGAGGCCGCGGTCGCCGTATTCACGAACGGAAAGGCCGGGTGCCGGGCTCTGGCCGCCAACCTGGCACGCGAACAGTACCAGACTCCGCCGGTGACGGCTCGGAAGGCTCCCTTCGGTGCCCAGCTGGCGACGTACCTGCAGTACTTCGAGTGGCAGTGGGCGCGGGGCTTCGATGCTACCCCACTTCCGTCTCCGACACGGCTCCCCACGTCGCTTCTCTTCCTGGCGCTCGGCTTCACCGGTCTGTGGGCCGCCTTCCGCGCGGACCGCGCGCTCTTCTCCTACCTCTTCGTCCTGGCCGGAACGTTGACCGTCGCGCTCGTGGTGTACCTCAACTTCAAGCACGGCTACTCGCTGCACGGACACCTGCCCCAGATCGACCGCGAAGTGAGAGAGCGGGACTACTTCTTCATTGCCGGCTTCATGTACTGGGGGGTGCTGGCCGGGATCGGTCTGACCTGGTTCTGGGATCAGGTCGGGCGCCGCCTCGGGGGTGAGAACAAACACTACGCCATGGCCGGTGCGGTCTTCCTCGTGGCGTTCATCCCCCTCGTATCGAACTGGGGTTGGGCCACCCGGTCGGACGACTATGCCGCGCGGGACTGGGCCTACGACCTCCTGATGAGCGTCGAGCCGTATGCGGTCCTCTTCACGAACGGGGACAACGACACCTTCCCGCTCTGGTACCTCCAGGAAGTCGAGGGTATCCGGAAGGACGTGACCGTCGTGGTGGGTCAGTACCTGCAGACGACGTGGTATCCGAAGCAGCTCCGGGACATGACGACGCCGGAGAACCAGCGGCCCTTCGACGCGGAGTTCGCGCCGGGGCTGCACGAGGTGAGCGCGGTGCCCGAGCGTTCCATCACGATCTTGAGCGATACCGACATCGATCGGGTCGGTCCCGTCCGGCTCCCACAGGACCTCACGGTTCCTTTCCCGAAGCTCGCCGTCACCTATCCCGAAGGGATGATCCTCGACCGACTCCAACAGATCGCGCTGCGCATCATCGCGGACTCGATCTCGGAGCGCCCGATCTACTTCTCGTCGGCGGGCGGACTCATGCAGCAGCTGGGGCTCGATCCGTGGGGGGTGAAGTACGGCCTGACGACGAAGCTCGATCTGCGGAACATCGAGGAGGACTCCGCGAACTACGTCCAGCTGGCCCCCGAGTACGGCGGTGACTGGGTCGACCTCGCCAAGTCCATGACGCTGTACGACGACATCTACGAGTATCGCGGGCTGCGGGATCGTGACATCTGGCCGGACCGCTCGACGCAGATGATGCCGATGCAGTACTACGTGCTCGCGCTGCAGCTCTCGAACGCGGTGCAGATCGCGGGCGGGGACGAGGCGACGGTGTCTCGCCTCGTGCAGGATGCGGCCGCGTTCGAGACCGTGGCCCTCGGGGGTCCGAAGGGGACGCCGTCGCCCTCGACCCCGTAGCCGGCGGCGGTGGGAACCCGACCTCCGCCGGGGGGTCGTTATGCCCATGAACGGTCCGGACCTGACGCGGGACGAGCTGTACCGGTACGCGCGTCACCTCGCACTTCCGAACGTCGGCCTCGAGGGCCAGCGTCGCCTCAAGGAGAGTCGGGTCTTGTGCGTGGGCGCCGGCGGGCTCGGGTCTCCTCTGGCCATGTACCTGGCCGCGGCCGGCGTCGGCACCATCGGGATCGTCGACTTCGACATCGTCGACGAGAGCAACCTGCAGCGGCAGCTGCTCCACGGCACGGACGACGTCGGGCGCCACAAGCTCGACAGCGCGGCCGATCGGCTGCACGCGCTGAACCCCCATGTCGAGGTCGTCCGGCACGAGGCCAAGCTGGACTCGGCCAACGCGCTCGGCGTGATGCGGGGGTACGACGTCGTCGTGGACGGGACGGACAACTTTCCGACCCGCTACCTCGTCAACGACGCGTGTGTTCTCCTCGGGATCCCGAACGTCTACGGTTCGGTCTTCCGGTGGGAGGGCCAACTCTCCGTGTTCGCAGCCGAAGATGGGCCGTGTTACCGGTGCCTCTTCCGCGAACCGCCGCCTCCCGGGCTCGTTCCGAACTGTGCCGAGGGTGGGGTGCTGGGTGCCCTTCCCGGCATCATCGGATCGGGACAGGCCATGGAGACGATCAAGCTCCTCCTGGGGGTCGGTCGGCCGCTGATCGGTCGACTGCAGATCTTCGACGCGCTCGAGATGGAGTGGCGCGAGGTCGCGTTGCGACGGAATCCGAAGTGCCCGGTCTGCGGTGACGAGCCGACACAGACGGGCCTCATCGACTACGACCTGTTCTGCGGGGTGACGTCCGAGGGAGCGGCGGAGCCGTTGGTCACGGCGACCGTCGCCTCTGTGCAGGAGGTCGACCCCTCGGGCGCTCGCGCGCGGCTCGATGGGGACCCGACGACCTTCCTACTCGACGTCAGGGAACCATGGGAGTGGGCGGTCGGGAATCTGTCGGATCGGGGAGCCCGGCTGATCCCGCTCTCCGAACTCGACGACCGGCTGGCCGAGGTCCCGGACGACCGCCCGATCCTGATCTACTGCAAGGCCGGAGGGAGGAGCGCACGAGCGGCGCGCCAACTCGAGGCGGCTGGCCGAACGGATGTCGTCTCGATGCGCGGTGGGCTGAAGGCGTGGGTCACCGACATCGACCCCGACCTCCGGGTCGTGTAGGGCGACGCCGTGGCCGAGCGAACCCGTGTCGTCATTGTCGGTGCAGGCTTCGGTGGACTGTGGGCCGCGCGCGCCCTGGCCAACCAGAACGTCGACGTCGTTCTGATCGATCGGAACAACTACCACACCTTCTTTCCCCTCCTGTACCAGGTGGCGGCCGCGGAGCTGGTCCCGACCGACATCGCGCATCCGATCCGCTCGATCTTTCGGAGAGCCCACAACGTCACGGTCCGGATGGCGGGGATGACCGGTCTCGACCGAGCCGCCAAGATCGTCGAGACGGACGCCGGCCCCGTCCCGTACGACATCCTGGTGCTGGCGCTCGGCAGCGAGCCCGCCTTCTTCGGTGTGGAGGGTGCCGAGGAGCACGCTTTTCCCCTCCGGTGGATGCACGATGCGATCCCGCTGCGCCACCACGTTCTGACGCGCTTCGAGGCCGCCCAGCAGGCGGACGGAGAGCGCCGCGCGTCCCTCCTCCGTTTTTGTGTGGTCGGTGGCGGGCCGACCGGGGTCGAGTACGCCGGTGCGTTGGCCGAACTCGTCCACGGCCCTCTGCTGAAGGACTTCCCCGGCGTCCGACGAGACGAGTTGAGCATCGTGCTCCTGGAAGGAGCGGACCGGCTCCTCAACGGCATGCCGGCCAAGCTCGGGGCCTTCGCTCGGGATCGGCTGGAGAAGGTGGGGGTCTCGGTCCGCTTCGGCGCTCGCGTCGAGCGTATCGGGCCCGAGGGTGTACATCTGGCCGACGGCACCTTCCTGCAGAGCGACACCGTCGTGTGGACCGCGGGCATCCGCGGGGACGCGAGAGCCGAAACGTGGGGCCTTCCGGTGGCGCGTGGTGGTCGGGTGACGGTGCGTCCCGACCTGACACTGACCGAGGACGACGACGTGTACGTCGTCGGTGACCTGGCGTATCTCGAGGACGGACAGGGTCGGCCCCTCCCGCAGGTGGCCCAGGTCGCCATTCAGCAGGGGCGGCGGGCTGGCCGGAACATCCTCGCACGCGAACAGGGAAAGGGTGCCGAGCCGTTCCGCTACCGGGATCCGGGTATGCTGGCGGTGATCGGCAGAAACGCCGCGGTCGCCCACGTCTTCGGCCGCGCCTTTCGGGGATTCACGGCGTGGGTGCTCTGGCTCGCCATCCATGTCAGCTGGCTGATCGGCTTCCGGAACCGGGCGCTGGTCCTGCTCAACTGGGGGTGGAACTACGTCTTCTATCGCCGTGCCGTCCGACTCATCCTCCCGACCGTCGAAGCGCCGTCGGACCGAGATCCTTGACCCCCGGCGCCGTCCCGGCATGAATTGGCAGGGCACGTCCTACCCGCTGCCGGACGCCTAGATGCTGCGCTCGTACGTCGTCCCGATGATGCTCGCCGGGGCGATCCTTGTCGCCCCCGAGGGTCTGTCCGCCCAGGACCCTTGCCCGAGCGCCTCCGGACCCGATGCCGAGGCGGGGTGGACGGCGTACCAGAGTGGGGACATGTCCGAGGCGCGTCTTCGTTTCGAAGCCGCCGTTCGTCGGTGTGACAACGATCAGTACGCCCGGACCGGACTCGCGTACGTGGAGCTTCGCAACGGCAACACTCAGGAGGCGAGCTCGCTCCTGGAGCGTGTGGTCCGCGCCGAGCCGAACAACGTCGATGCCCTCGTGGGACTCGGCCTTGCCGCGTGGCGCAGCGGGGACCTCGAGGGCGTTCGGACTCGTTTCGAGCGTGTTCTCGCGTTGGACCCGAACCACCCCACGGCGCTCGAGTACGTGGCCCTCGTGACCGACGCGGAGTCGGGACCGACCGGACCGACGGATCCCGCGGACCAGGCATGGGCGGCAGGGGAGACCGAGACCGCCCGACGGCTCTACTCGGAACGCCTCGACGCCGACCCGCTCGACGGCCTCGCGATGCTCCGACTCGGTTTGATGAGGGCGTGGGACGGTGAGTACGGCGCGGCACTCGTCCTGCTGGATCTTCTCGTCGACCTGGAGCCCTCGAACGTCGATGGCCGGTTGGCTCGGGCCCGGGTCCACGCGTGGGGGGGGGATCTTCCGCGAGCCCAGGCGGAGGTGGACGAGATCCTGGCCATCGTTCCGGACAACGCGGACGCGCTGGCCGCCCGTGCACTCTTCCGTTCGTGGGCGGGTGACGTCGAAGGGGCCCTGGAGAGCTACGACGACCTACTGTCGATCGCTCCGGAGCACGGGGCCACCCGCCGACAGTACGCACAGGCGCTCAGTTGGGTCTCCGAGGTCGATCGGTCCGTGGAGACCTACACGGCGCTCGTGGCCGAGAACCCGCAGGACGTCGACGCCCGCCTCGGTCTGGGTCGCGCGCTGGCCGCGCGCAGCCAGTTCGACGGATCCCTCGAGCAGTACGCCACGATTCTCGACCGGGACCCGGACGAGATGAGGGCGATCCTCGGACGTACGCGGACGCTGATGTGGGCAGGTCGGCTCGTAGACGCCGAACGTTCGGCGCTGGCGGCCCTCGACCGGGACGACGCGAACGGAGACGCGTGGGGCGTTCTGGGCCAGGTCTACCGGGCCCAGGGGCGCGACGCAGCCGCGCTCGAGGCACTCGAGACGGCGGAGGGCTTCGATCCGACCGATGCCGATATCCGCGACCAGCTTCGGTCGGTCCGCTACACCTTCGCTCCGAGGGTGCGCCCGACTGTTCTACGGGAGAGCGATTCGGACGGGAACACGATGTGGACGGCCACCTTCGACGGGCACTGGCACGCGACGCCCCGCGCCCGCATCACGGGGGTGGCGACCGTGAAGGAACTCGAGCAGAAGTTCGCGGACGGCGCTCTTCAGCGTCGCAGTGTGCGCGGCATGCTGCGGGGGCGGGTTCAGCTACGGCCCGGCTGGGTCGTGACCGGCGGGCTCGGGGGACACTCGACCGATGCGGACGGCTTCTCGGCGATGTGGGCGGCGGACGTCGCCGTACGGACGCCGGACCGCTTTCCGTTCGGTGTGACCGTGTCGGCGGCGTCGAACGGGCTCGACGAAACCGCGACACTCGCCACGCGGGGGATCCGGACGACCGCGTACACCCTGGCCGGTCGGTGGTACCCGGACAGCCGGGTGCGCGTGGACGGAAGTGTCACGGTCGGCTCCTACTCGGGAGACGAGACCAACGGTCGACGCGCCGCGACCCTCTCGGCTTCCCGACGGATGACACAGGCGCTCACGCTCGGCACGGCGTTCCGGGGCTTCTCGTTCGAACGGAATCTGGCCGAGGGATATTTCGACCCCGACTTCTACGGTGTCGTCGAACTGGTCGGCTCGTGGCGGACGATGCCGCTGCCGTGGACGGTCGTCCTCGAGGTCGCGCCGGGTCTACAGAAGGTCACATCGGACGGGGATTTCGGCGGGTCCATGCGAGGCAGCGGCCGGCTCGGCTACCGGATCGGCGACGGGCGGGAGATCACCCTGGGGGTCGGCTACTCGTCGGCCGGCCTCGCGAGTTTCGCGACGGGGGCCGATGGATACCGCTACACGGTTGTGTCACTCGGGGTGAACTGGATCGTCTAACGGGATGGACCCGCTCGGGGTCCACCCGGTATCACGCTGTCGAACCGACGCCCTACCCGAGGATCACCATGCGCCGCCTTTTCGTCGTCGCTCTCCTGCTCGCCCTCCCGTCCGCCGCGGAAGCCCAGCCCCGACTCATGATCGGAGGTGGCTTCACGGCGCCGAACGGATCGCTGGCCGACGCGGCGGACCCCGGCTATCACCTCCGGGCGGCGTTGCATGTGGGCATTCCGACGCTCCCCGTGGCCCTGCGCGGGGACGGCGCGCTCCACCGAATGGGGAGCAAGCAGGCGGGCATGGAGGCCCCCGAGGTGCTCGAGGGTTCGCTCAGCCTCGTCTACGTCCTCCCGGGCGTCGGCATGCAGCCGTACATCCTCGGTGGAGCGGGGACGTATCGGCTCGAGTCCGGACCGACCGACGCGACCGTCACCGAGTCGACCACCGGATACCAGGCCGGCTTCGGTGTCGCGGTCGGTGGACTCGGCCTCGGTGCCTTCGCGGAGATCCGCTACGTGCACATCCCGGCGGACCCCGGCTTTCGCCTGATCCCGTTGACCGTGGGGCTTCGCTTCTAGGGCTTCGCTTCTAGGGCAGGGCCGTCACAGCTACGATCTTCACGCCGCCGAGACCGGCCGCCACGAAGAGCACCCCACTCCGGTAGTCCACGTGGTTCACGGACTCCAGGTCGCCGAAGCGGAGCTGCCCGATGACCGAGATCGACTGCGGGGCGCAGCCCGAGTCGTCGAAGTCTTCGGCGCCGGCCGCCGCGTAGACGCCCGCCTCACCGTTCGAGATGAACATGAGGTCCCCGTCCACGGTCACCGCGTTCGTGGTGACGACGGAGGGATCGAGCCCGAGCGATTCCGGATCGGGGATCGGCACGGAGCCGATGATCGAGCCGTTGTCGAGGCACATGACCTGAACGCCCTCCGGTCCGGCCGCGATGAACGCCTTTCCATCCACGATTTCGACGGTCGACTTCGACTCCGGGACGTCGGCGCCCTCGAAGGTGAAGGTGTTGAGGAGGTTCATCGAACCACCCGGGAAGACACCCTCCTCGAAGACCGAGATCCGACCGGGCGTGCCCTGGACCACGACGACCCGGTCATTCTCCTCGTCGATGTCGACCCAGCGCGCGTCCTCCAGAGGGTACTGGCCGAGAACCGTCAGGTCCCTCGAGTTGAGGGCGTAGAGGTGACCGTTCGAACCGGTCGTGACGTAGACGATGTCTCCGTGGGTGCGGACACTCGTGGCCGTGAAGCTGGACAGGTCGAAGCGCGCGTTGTTCTCCAGTCGGATGCCGAGGAAGCCGAAGCGCATCCGCTCGATGGCCGCCGGTGTCGCGAAGCCGTCGTCGTTCGTGGCCTGCGCCGAGTACACGGCCGTACCGTCGAGCGCGACAGCCGATACGTCGGAGTCGTTGAACTCGAGGCCCGAGAGGATGACCGGGAAACGACCGATCCAGTTCAGGAGGTAGTCGGCGGCGCCCAGGTAGGGTGAACCCTGGAGGTTGTACGAAACCAGGAAGGCCGCCGAAGACCGGCGCGAGACCGAGGTGGCCTGCAGGCGCGTCCCGAGGATGCTCGGAGACTTCACAGAGGCCACGAGGAGGAGGTTCACACTCGAGGGAGCCCGCGCCGGCGCCATCATCACGGCGGGGAAGGATCCGAGCTCCGGAGCGTCGATCGGGATCTCCTCCTCGGAGTAGGTCATCCGGTCCGCGAGGATCGTCTCGTCGTTCGTGACCGTGACTCGCCCGTCCGTCTCGGTGATCGGGTCACTGAGCTGTTCGTAGCATCCGGCCGAAGCCAGAATCGAGAGTGCCGCGGCTGCGCGAAACAGCCGCGCACCCGGCAACGTCGTAACGGCGTCGGAAAAGAGTATCCGCTCAGGCATCGGTCGAAGCCTCATATGTCCTGGGAATTCGTCGAGAATCCCCCCCCGGGCCCAATAGTAGGCGCAAGGCGCGTGCCGCCGTACAAAAAAAGGCCCGTCCCGCGCGGTGTGGCGCGGAACGGACCCTCGATCCTTCAACCCGGCTCCCGGGTCGGGACGG
>JAUIKL010000060.1 GCA_030430625.1 Gemmatimonadota bacterium | reverse complement strand
CCGGGCTTCAGAAGCCGATACGCCTCCCGGGCGATACGCTGGGAGTCGTCGGGATAGACGTGCTCGAAGAGATCCGCCGCCAGGACGACGTCGAAGCTCGACTCCGGAAGTCCGGTGTCTCCCCCATCGGCGCAAAGGAAGGAGAGATTGGGTGTGGGGTGCTCGGCTAGTCTCTGATTGCAGATCTCGATCGAGCGCTCGCTGAAGTCGATCCCCAGGATCTCGCCCACGTGCGGTGCCAGGGCGAAGCCGAAGGTGCCCCAACCGCACCCGAGGTCGGCCACCCTGTCGGTCGACTCCGGCCGATGGAGTTCCAGGACCTTACGTACCCGGTACTGTTGGAACGGGCTGTCGTGATCGACGAGGTGAACCGTCCCCTGGTTCTCGAAGTAGTCGCTGGAGTCGTAGAACTCCTTTCCGATCCGCTCGTCCGACACGCTCACAGCCGCCCGAAGAGGTCCTGGATGCGCAGCCACCAGACGCGCCAAACGGCCTCGCGGACGATCCGCTTCGACATTTTGGACTCGCCGGTGTCCCGCTCGGTGAACAGGATCGGGTGCTCGATCAACCGGAATCCTGCCCGCCACGCCCGGAACTTGAGCTCGATCTGGAAGGCGTAACCGTTCGACTGAACCCGATCGAGCCCCACCCGCTCGAGAACCTCGCGCTTCCACCCGTTGAAGCCCCCGGTTCCGTCGCGGACCGGCATCCCGGTGATGATCCGCGCGTACCTCGATCCGAAGTAGGAGATCAGGAGGCGACTCATCGGCCAGTTCGAGACGGTCACCCGTCCGTCGACGTAGCGCGAGCCGATCACGACGTCCGCCTCGGCAAAGCCAGCGATGAGCCGCGGGAGGGCGTCCGGTGGGTGGGAGAAGTCGGCGTCCATCTCGAACATGACGTCGTACCCCTGCTCCAGTCCGACCCCGAACCCCGCCAGGTACGCACGACCGAGGCCCTCCTTTCCCTGTCGGTGGAGGACCTGAACGCGCGGCTCCCTGGACGCCATCTCATCGGCGATCCGGCCCGTTCCGTCCGGCGACGCGTCGTCGACGACCAGGACGTCGATCCGATCGTCCTGCTCGAGCACGCGGGGTACGATCCTCGGCAGATTCTCCGCCTCGTCGTACGTGGGGATGATGACGAGGACACGCTTCGGCTGGGTCATGGCGTCCCCTCCCCTTCTCCCGCCCGCAGGTGGAGGCCCCAGAATGCGGCGGCCGGTACGACCTCGACGGCGGTCGTCCACAGGCGCCCGAGTGCGGCGACGGCCCCGGCGGCCGCGTAGCCGATCTGAGGCCCGAGAAAGACGACCAGGGCGCCCTCGCGGACGCCGATACCGGCGGGAGCGAAGATGACGACGTATCCGATCACGTAGGCGGCGGCAAAGCTGGACGCGGTCGAGACGAACGGGAGCTCGTACCCGAGACCCGAGACGAGGAGCCAGAATGCACCCGCGTACACGGTCCAGCTCACGAGTCCGATCATCAGCCACTCCCCTCCCCTGCGGGCATCGAGTCCGACAGGGTACTCCGTCCGGGCAAGCCGGAACGCCGTCTCGGCGACCTTCGTGAACACCGGGGGCGTGAGACCGACTCCCATGCCGATGAGCAGCGTCGTCGGCACGGCCCAGCGCCAGGGCGTGTCTCCCGCGTAGCTCCACAAACCACCGATCCCGACGGCCGCCGCGCTGGCCACGGCCACACCCTGGCCGAGCACGGCACTCGCGGCCGCTGTCGGCGCCGGGATGCCACGCTGCCGGGCGAGGGCGGCCAAGCCGGCGATCTGCCAGACCTTTCCAGGCACGTACCGCCCGAGGTTGGCGATCATGAAGAGTCGAGCGGCCGCGAGGCTTCCGAGCCGCCCACCACCGAGGTCTGCGACGATCCGACCCCAGAGGGCACCCGTGATCAGGTAGCCCCCGGCCAGCGCCGCACAACTCGCCGCGAGCAGCACGGGACGGAGCGTCCACGACGAGAGGTCGAAGTCGCGGAGTTCCGCGAGCGAAACCCCGGCCCGGTCCACGACGAACCAGGTGACGAGTAGGGTGGCGACCAGTTGGCCGCCCCACAGCAACCCCTTCTTCAGGCTGCCCCCCCGGCCGTCTCGTCGGTGACTCGGCCTTCGCGCCGCTCACGCCAGTACCCGAAGCCGAACCCTCCCGCGAGGAGCGTCAGGACCAGGATACTGAGCACGAGCGATCGGTCGACCACCGAGGATGCGTACCACATCTCGACTTCGCTGGTCCCGGCTGGCACCGGAATCGCTCGAAGGGTGTGGTAGGCTCGCAGGACCGGTGCGTCCTGGCCGTTCACGGTGGCGTGCCACGCCGGGAACCAGTTGTCGGCCACGACGAGGAGGGCCGGAGTATCGGACTCCACGGTCCAGGTCATCCGATCGGCCGTTCGAGACGTCCAGGTGACTCCCCCCGCCGGGAGACGGCCCGGTAGGTCGATCGCCGGGTCTTCGGCCAGCACGACTTCCTCGACCGGGTTGAATTGGTCGCCGAGGATGTAGGGGACGGCCTCGTCGTCACTCTTCACGACGGCACTCCCCACCAGGCGCGCCCGGGGGAGCGATGGCGTACGAAGGAGGGTCCTGGCCACCCGACCGTCCGCAAACTGGCTCTGCGCCACGACGGGACCCCCCGGTGCGGGGCCGCGCTCCGCGTCAGGCCATAGGATGTACTCGATGTTCAGGAGTGCACGCACGTTGCCATTGGCCAGGTTCGCGGCATCGCCGGAGCCCACCATCCCGATGAGCTCGCGGTATCGGTAGAGGTCGTTCGGGTGGTGCCCCGCCGCCAACTCGATGCCGTGCATGGCCGGGCTGATGTCCTGAGACGCGCGGGAAAGACTCCAGATACGGTACGGCTCGTCCCCGTGGTCCTCGGTCAGGAGGGTGCGGATCGTCGGGTCGGGCTGGGACCAGGCGTAGAAGTCGAGCGTCTGGATGAACGGCTGGTCGACGCGACCCTCGTCGACCACGACGAGGAGGGTGAGCCCGGCCACGAGCCCGACCGTCGGTACCCGTCCTTCTCGCCACGCCCAGACCAGGCCCGCTACGGCCCCGGCGATCAGCGCGGCCAGGAAGGCGCCGCGGCTGATGTTGGGTAGGTGGGAACTCAGGACCTGCTGCTGGAAGCCCCCGATCCCGCTGTACACCACGCTCGTCCACACCCGCGTGAAGATGCCGCTCGAAATCAGGAGCGCGAGGACGCCGAGTCCCAC
Source organism: Gemmatimonadota bacterium (assembly GCA_030430625.1). Taxonomy (GTDB): domain Bacteria; phylum Gemmatimonadota; class Gemmatimonadetes; order Longimicrobiales; family Gaopeijiaceae; genus UBA2589. The sequence continues at coordinate 10,930 of JAUIKL010000060.1, read as the reverse complement.
CGTAGCGGCCCACAGGACTTTCTGCGCCCGGGCCAGCGTCTCGTCGTCGGACTCCTGCCACGCCACCAGGAGCCGATCGACGCCCAGGGCAGCCAGAGTGATGGCCGGAAAGCCGAACAGAAAGGCGGCCATACCGTTGGCTCGGAAGAGCGAGATCCCGGGGACCAACTCGTACATGATCCGCCACACCGGGGTGTTCGCGCCCATCGCGTAGAGCAAGGCGAAGACCCCGAACCCGGTCATGAAGAGGCGGAGTTGGCGCCGCGCGGCGCCGAGGAAGGAGACCCCTGCCAGGAGAAGGACGACGAGTCCGGCGTACTCGTGGTTGTCCTTGATCGGGTTGCGGCCCCAATACGTGTTCGTCGTCCACGCGTTTCCCCCGGCGCGATTGCCCGGGAACTCCGGAACGATGAGGCTCATCACCTCTTCGGGGTGAAGCGAGTACGAGGCCGACCACGCCCGCCCACGCTCCCCGGACTCCGCGGCCGTGGTCGCGACGCGGCGGGAGTGTTCGGTGACGTAGTCTACGGCCGGGAAGAACTGATACGCCGCGCCGCACGCGCCGAGGGCGGCCCCGACCATGAAGAGGGCGAAGCGGACCCCGCCCGTCCGCGCCCGTCCACCTTCGCTCGACCCGGTGACTTCGTCCTTGCCGCGGGCCATCTGGATCGACCGGAAGATCGCGTACAGCCCCGTACCCCCGAAGAGGAAGTACGCCATCTGGAAGTGGGTCGTGAACAGGATCAGAGCCACCACGAGGCCGATGCTGGCCACAGTCCGGATCGACGGGCGCTCGAAGTGGCGCTCGGTCACCCAGAACATGAGGGGCGTCAGGGCCGTGACGAAGATCTTCCCGTCGTGCCCGGGTGTCACGAATCCGATCAGGAAGGGCGCGAGCATGTAGGCCGCACCACCGATCAGGGCTCCGCACCGTGACGTCCCGATGCTGCGAGCCCAACCGAAGAAGAAGAGGCCCGCGAGGAAGACGTGGAGCACCAACTTCCACCCCAGCGCCCGGTACGGCTCGAAGAGCATGAGGAGGAGAACCGACGGCGGGTACAGCGAGTCCCCCGCGGTCAGTGCCTCGATGAAGGGGATGCCCCCGAGGATGTGGGGGGCCCAACCCGGCACTCGTCCGAGTTCCTGCAAGGCGTCCGCGTAGAGAGCTCGAACCACATAGCCGAGGGACAGCGTATCGTTGCCCACGAGCATCTGGTCCGTGAAGACGAAGGCCCGGAAGAGGGCGATGGCCAGGACACCGTACAGGACCGGCGGCAGCCAGATCGGGATCGTCGGGAGGTGCCGCTCGGGGCGGCGCTCGTTCTTGGCCATCGGTTATGCCGCCCCGCGTCGGTCGAGAAGTGCTTCGTAGATCTCCAGGTGCCTGTCGGCCAATCGCCGGTTGCTCCACTGATCGACGACTCTCGATCGAGCCGCCGTTCCGAGTGCCGCGAGGTCGCGGCCCAGAAGCCGAACGACGGCCGCAGAGAGGTCGGCCGGGTTCGCCGGCTCGAAGAGCGCACCGACGCTGTCGTCGACGATCTCGGGGAGCCCTCCGACCCGTGAGGCCGCGACGGGTATACCGCACGCCATACACTCGAGTGCCGCGACGGACGTCGCCTCCATGAGGGAAGGAAAGACCGCCAACTCGGCCGAGTTCAGGAGCCCCGGCATGTCGTCATGGGGGCGAGCCCCCAGGAAGTCGACGCGGTCCTGAACTCCGAGTTCGGTCGCCAACGCTTCGAGCCGGTGGCGTTCGGGACCGTCGCCGACCAGTAGGGCTTCCACATCGTGGTGCTCCGCGATCAGAGGCAGCGCGCGGACGAAGTATTCCACCCCGTTCTTGTGGAAGAGCCGACGGGGAACGATCACGCGCCGTCGCCCGGGCACTGGCGGCTCGAGTGCGGCCGGCCCCGGCCGGAAGAGATCGGTCTCCACTCCGTTCGTGAGCGGTTCGACGACGGAGCCCGGGGCCAGACGCATGGCCACCTCGGCGATCTCGGTGCTGGCCGCGAGGTTGGCGTCGCCACTCGCGACGAGTCGACCCAGTATGGACCGCCAGCCCGGACGCTCCGCGAGCTTCAGGAAGTGGGACGTGTGCCACGTCGTGACGAGCGGGGCGGATCCGGCGGCTCGCGCCGCCTGGAGCGGCGGTACCGACTGGAAGGCCTGGGCGTGTAGGATGTCTGCCTTTCGACCCAGAGACACCGACTTCGGGATCGACCCGGCGGCGTGAGCGATCCAGCCGACCGTCGACTTCCCCGGGAACCAGGTGCGCCACACGTGCACGCCGTCCCGTTCCTCGTACGAAGGGACGTCCTGACGAGAACGGGAAGTCACGATGTCCACCCTGTGTCCGCGCGCTGCGAGGGCCCGGCAGAGGAAGTGCACATGACTCTCGAGGCCCCCGACTTCGGGCGGGTAGTAGACGCAGTGCATCAAGATGTTCAACGCGGGGCCACCGATCGGTGCGAGCCGTGTCGCCGGAAGTGTACCGGGCGGGCGATGTGCGATCAACGCCGTAGAAGTGCCGACCCTGCCTCGCTTTCCGACGGATGCTAACTTTGCCGCGTAGGCCTCCCTCCACCCGCGGATCCGTGTCCAGGCTCTTCAGCTTCCGCTTCGACGTCGACACCCACCGCTGCGTGCGGGAGGGCATGCCGGCGCTCGTAGACCTCGGGACCTCGCTGGGTGTCTCGTTCACCTTCTTCGTGAACATGGGACAGGCCGTGTCACGTCGGGGGTCGTTGTTCGGGCAGCGGAACGAACCGAACGAGGCTCACCCCGTGGCCGCAAAGCTCCCGACGCGGCGGAAGCTCGGGACCGTGGGCTATCTCGAGGCGGCCGTCGCCAACCCCAAGGTGGGCGTCGGTTCGCCCGACGTCCTCCGCTCGGCCGCCATCGCTGGGCACGAGATCGGCCTCCACGGCGGCACCAACCACGCCACCTGGCAACGTGGGGCGGACAGCTGGTCGGATGCCCGGCTGGCGCGCGAGATCGACACCGTGCTGCCTGCCCTGCGCGTCCTCCTGCCGTCCGAGAGCGTTCCCGGCTTCGCCTCGCCCGGGTGGACGACGTCCCCGGCCCTGCCCCCCCTCCTGAAGGCCCGTGGCTTCACGTACATGGCCGATCTGCACGGACCGGCGGCCGTCGGAGGTGCCTCCGCTGCCGCGCGGGGCATCGTCGAACCGACCTCGAGCGCCTGTGTCTCCAACGTCCGCACTGCACTCACGGGAGAGCCGGGCGGTGTGGCCTACCTCGAACACCTCGTGGCGTCCGGGTTGGACCGGCCCGCGATCCGGGATCGTTTCCGATCGGACCTGCGCGAAGCCGGTGACGAAGTGATCGCCTACGACCACCCCTACTTCGCGGGGATCGAAGGCCTCGACCTGGTTCGTCTCTGCGTCGAGGTGGCGCAAGAGGAGGGGTACTCGGTCGTCCCGGTGAGCGAGATCGTCGAGCGGGACATGGACATCGAGGGGTGCTGTTGAGGGTCGTCTTCCTGTGCCGCGAGGGGCTGGCAGCGCGCTACATCGCGCACCACCTGCACGAGGCTGGCAGCCTCGACGCGATCGTCGGTGAGGTGGGCCGTGCGGCGCGAAGACGAAAGCTCAGGCGAACCTTCGGACGAGCCCGATGGTGGGCTCTCCCGGGTGTCGGCGCCGACCTGGTCGGGCTGGCCGTGTACGGGCGCACCTGGTCGCGGTACCTGAGCGAGCGGCTGGAAGGTCATCCGGCGACTGCCGGCTGGCCCGCGGTGCCGCGGACCACCTTCGACGACGCCAACGACGGAGCGTGCGTCCGAGAACTCGAGCAGCTCCGACCCGACGTGTTGGTCGTCTACGGCACGTCGATCCTCGGGGCCGACGTCCTGGACACGGCACAGACGGCACTGAACATCCACGGGGGGATCGTACCCGCCTACCGCAACGTGCACTCCGAAGTGTGGGCGGCCCTGAACGACGACGTCGCGAACGTCGGCACGTCGATTCTGCACCTGGACGAGGGCATCGACTCCGGGGCTGTCGCTCTCGAGCGACGCGTCACGGGTGCTGCGTCCTTCTTCGACCTCCGCTGGAAGAACCTCGAGCTGTCGGCGCAGCTGATCGTCGAGGCCCTGGAACTCCACCGCAGGGGCACTCTCCCCGCGGAACGACAAGTGGGCGACGACCGGGGCTTCTACCCGACCCCGGGCCTACCGGAGCTACTCCGGCTTCACCGACTCCGCTGGGGAAGCTGACGGCGGTAGCCAGTCGAGGGTCTGCCGCGGCCGGCCGGTCAACTCGGACACGACGATATCCGCGATGCGTTCTCCCGCTCGCCCGTCGCCGTAGGGGTTGCCCCCCGTGTGCTTTCCACCCGCGTCCAGGGCAGCGTGTGCACGCTCGCGGATTCGGATCGGGTTCGTCCCCACCAGCTCGGCGACCCCCGCCTCGATGCCCTCGGGCCGCTCCGTGACTTCACGGAGCACCAGCACCTGGGTTCCGAAGGTCGGTGCCTCCTCCTGAATGCCCCCGGAGTCGGTGAGCACGAGGTCGGCGGCTTTCAGCGCGCCCACGAGGTCGAAGTAGTTCAGCGGGTCCACGAGGTGGATTCGTGGGTGTCCGGCGAGGATCTCGGCCGCCGCGCTGCGCACCTCCGGGTTCGGATGCACCGGGTAGACGATCGAGACATCCTCACGCTCATCGGCCAGTCGACGCACGGCACCGAACGCCGCTCGGAGCGGGGCGCCGAACGATTCACGACGATGGGCTGTGAGGAGAACGAGTCGACGACCGGCCTCGACCACCTCCCGCAGCACGGGGTCACCGAGTGGGCGCTCGACCTCGGATACTCGTCGAAGTGCATCGACCACCGTGTTGCCTGTCAGATAGATACGGCGGTCAGGGAGCCCCTCGGCCCGGAGCCGGGCGGCGGCGTGTCCGGTCGGCGCGAAGTGAAAATCGGTGATCGCGTCGGTCATCTGCCGAAACCCTTCTTCCGGGAAGGGCGCGGATCGATCACCACTCCTGAGTCCCGCCTCGACATGTCCGAGTCGAACCCGCTCGAAGAAGGCCGAGAGGGCCGCGGTGAACACCGTCGCGGTGTCGCCTTGTACGAGCACGACATCGGGCTCGAAGTCCCGAATGACGTCCGGGATTCCGCGGAGTCCGCCCCGCACGATGTCGTAGAGGCTCTGCCCGGGCTTCATGAGGCCGAGTTCGTAGTCCGGCTCCATCGGGAAGGCACCCACGACCCCCTCGACGAGCGACGTATGCTGACCGGTGAAACAGACCCGGGTCCCCACGTCGGGTGCGTAAGCGGACAGCGCCTGGACGACCGGCGCCATCTTGATGACCTCGGGGCGCGTTCCGACGACGACGAGGACTCGGTGGTCGGACAGGGGTCAGCGCCTCGCCTTGGTGGCCGCCTCGAACTCGTCCCTGAGCTGCGCGACCTGCTCGGATACGAGGCCGAATCCGACGAGGAGGAAGCCGAGGGTCTCGAGCAGCATGACGAGGTACAGCAGGGGCCGATACCCCATGGGTGGGACGTACGGCTCGAAGCCCAGCATCGGGTGGAGGAAGCGGAGGTACACGGTCACTACGGTGACGACGATCCCCGCGGCCGCCAGGGCGAGCCCACTTCCACCGAAGAGGAGGAGGGGCTTTCGCGAGAAAATGAGGAGGAACCAGACCGAGACGAGGTCGACGAGGCCCACCAGAACACGGAAGGAGCCGGTGAACTTCGACTCCCCTGCCCTACGGGGGTGCAACTCGATGTCGATCTCGTCGACGGAGGCGCCCCGGGCGTGGGCCAGGACCACGAAGAACCGGTGCCAGTCGTGGCGAAGCACGACCCCGTCGAGCACGGAGGCCCGAAACGCCTTCATCGAGTTCAGGTCGGAGACCGGCACGTCGAAGATCCGACGGGACATCCGGTTGTAGATAGAGGAGATCACACGTTTGTCGTAGTGACCGATCTTCCGACCCGTGACGATGTCCCACCCCTCGTCGAGCTTGTCGAGGAAGCGGGGAATCTCGTCCGGCGTGTGCTGCAGGTCCGCGTCGAAGAGGACGAGGTACGTACCGCGCGCGGCGTCGGCACCCGTCATCATCGCTTCCGTCTTCCCGCGGTTCACCCGGTGCCGGACGACCCGAAACGCCGCCCAGTCAGCGGCTTCCTTCTCCGCGACCTCGGCCGTGCCGTCCGTCGATCCGTCGTCGACCAGAACGACCTCACCCCGGAGCCTGTGTTCCTCGAACGCCCGCCGAAGCTCCCGCACCAGGTCCGGCACGACCGGGGCTTCGTTGAATGCCGGGACGATGACGGTGAAGTCCTCGCGGGCGGACCGGACGGCCTCCAGCGCCGGCTCCGGATTCACCTGCGGATGCGGCTCGGCCACCTCAGACCCGCTTTCGCATCCTGGCGGGCAGGATGCCGAGCTGGTCCCGATACTTGGCCACGGTCCGGCGCGCGATCTTCACGCCATCCGCTTCGAGCTTGTTCACGATGGCCTGATCGGTCAGCGGCTTCTTCGAGTCTTCGTCGCCCACGAGCTGCTTGATCTTGTCCTTCACGCCGCGCGCCGAGATGTCCTCTCCACTCGTGGTCGCAAGACCGCTGGAGAAGAAGTACTTCAACGAGTACACGCCCCGTGGCGTCTGAACGAACTTCTTGTTCGTGACACGGGAGACCGTCGACTCGTGCATCTCGATATGATCGGCCACTTCGCGCAGCGTCAGCGGTTTGAGGTACTGCACCCCGCGCTCGAAGAACTCCCGCTGCCGGTCGACGATGAAGTTCATGACCTTCAGCATCGTCTGACGGCGCTGTTCGATGGCCTGGATCATCCAGTTGGCGGAGTTCAGCTTGGCCGAGATGAACTCCTTGTTCTCACCGGTGAACTGCCGGTGGTTCTGCGCCACCTCCCGGTACGACTGTGAGATCCTCAGGCGCGGCAGGCTCGTGTCGTTGGCAAAGACCATGTACTCGCCATCGATCTTCTCGACGATCAGGTCCGGGATGACGTAGCGCTCGGGGTCCGCCGAGTGCTTGAGTCCCGGTTTCGGGTCGAGGTGGCTGATGGAGTCCGCAGCGTCCTGAACGTCCCTCGGCGTCACGTCGAGCGCCTTGGCGATTTCGGTCAGGTGCCGGTTGATCAGCTGGTCGAAGTAGCCTTCGACGATCCGGTACGCGAGTGTGTCCTCCTCCTCCCGCTGGCGCAGCTGGATCAGGATCGACTCCTGGACCGAACGGGCCCCCACGCCGGCCGGATCGAAGCCCTGGATGACCTTGAGCATGCGCTCGGCCTCGATGGGTTCGTACGGGCGGAAGAGGATCTCGATCTCGGCCAACTCTTCCTCGCGGGCCCGGTCGTCGGCGATCTGCTTCGCCTTGGCGATCACGGTCGGGCGAACCTCGTCGAGCCACTCGTTGACACCGGCCACGGCCTCTTCGGTCGTGCACGCCAGCATGCCGGCGTCGTCGATGTCTCCGATCAATTCCTCGCCCAGTCGGAGCTCACGTTCCGAGATCGAGAGGAGGCGAAGTTGATCGTGGAGGTGATCGTGGAGGTCCTGAGCCTCGACGGGCGTCGGTTCGTAGAACTCCTTGTGCTCGTACTGCTCCCGGCGACCGCCGACTTCGAAGCCGTCGAGGAGGATCTCCTCCCAGTCGACGTTGTCGTCGCTCATCGGCTCGTCGGCCGTGTCCTCCTTGAGCTCGACTTCCTTCTGCTCGTCGGCCTCGACCATCTCGAGGAGCGGGTTCTCGGCCAGCTGCTCCTTCAGGTGCTGCTCCAGGTCGAGCAGAGGCATGTAGAGCAACTCCATCGCCTGATAGAGGCGAGGGTTGATCCGCATCTCCTGCCGGAGTTGCGCGCTCTGATAGAGCTTCGCGTTGAAACCGCTCATTCGACCTGTATGACTCCTGATCCCCGACCGGCCATCGTGGCCGGTTCCGGTCCTACTCCGCGCCCCCCTCGGGCCGTGGGAACCGTCCGCGCATTCGCGTGGTGAGGGCGGGTCCGAGGTAGATCTCCGCGACCTCGTCGTTCCACACGAGTTCGCTCACGGTGCCACTCACCCGGATTTTGCCCTCGTACATGATGTACGCTCTGTCCACGATTTCCAACGTTTGCTCGACGTTGTGATCGGAGATGACGACGCCGATGGCACGATCCTTGAGGCCCCGGACGATCTCCTGGATGTCATGGACCGCGATCGGGTCGATTCCAGCGAACGGTTCGTCGAGCAGCATGAACTTCGGGCGCTGGACGAGCGCGCGCGTGATCTCGAGTCGACGCCGCTCACCACCGGACAGGGCATAGGCCTTGCTCTTCCGCAGGCCCTGGAGGCCGAGTTCCCCCAGGAGCTCCTCGAGGCGCGTGTTCTGCTCGGCCTTGGGCAGCCCGAGCGTCTCGAGAATGGCGAGGACGTTGTCTTCGACGGAGAGCTTCCGGAAGACGGACGGCTCCTGAGCCAGGTAACCGAGCCCCTTCCGAGCCCGTTTGAACATCGGGGTGTTCGTGAGCTCTTCGTCGTCGAGGTGCACCGTCCCCGCGTTCGGCGGGATGAGCCCGACCATCATGTAGAAGGTGGTCGTCTTGCCGGCGCCGTTCGGCCCGAGAAGCCCGACGATCTCACCCTGACGGACTTCGATGTCCACGTCGTCGACGACCTTTCGCTTCCGGTAGACCTTGGTCAGGCCGGACGCCCACACACGCGCGGCTTCTGCGGGTGGGTCGGCGACTGCGACCGCCCCTACCGACGGAGCCTCCGGTGTCTCGATCGGTGTGCCCGGGTCGATCGGGCCGTCGTGCTCGTTCAAGGGCGTATCCATGGGGTGTCCTCCGGTCGGCGAAAGTCACCGTCGGTGGGCTGCGAGTGAGTCGGGGCGGGCTTCTGTGCACCCCGGGGTTGTACCGAAATGGTGTCGCCGCGTGCCGTGGTCGTGTCCGCTCGAGCACCGAGACCGTCCGCCCCGATCGTGTCGGTGACGGCCGTGGTGTCCGCCGGGGTGGCCCGTGAGGAACGGGCGAGGGGCTCGAGGTGCACGCCTCGCGTCTGGCCGATGACCTCCATGTCGGAGATCTCCCCTTCGCTCATACGAATCGTGATCTGGCGGCCCGTCACGTAGTGCACAGCGGGTGGGTCGACGCCCGGTACGGCGGTCGAGTCGCTCGACGGGAGTCGGTAGAGGCTGCGGGCCCCCAGGATGGCGACAACGGACTCCACCTGAGCGTTCTCATCGTCGTGTTCGTCCCCCGTACCCGCCCGCGGGGACTCGACGGCTGCGTCGCCCGCCGCCGGGGGCTCCGTGATGGCGAAGCTGACGATGATGGTGTCGCCCTCGAGCCAATCCGTCCGCGCCATGTCCGGTAGGAGTTCGACGTTCAGGGAATCTCCCGCCGTCGACTCGGAGCGCGCCGTGCCCGCGGCGAAGACCCGTTCGAGGCGCTGCGCCGGCACGACGACTTCGAGTGAGTCGGCGGTGAGCTGGAAGGTCTCCACCAGGGCCCAGGGGCGCTCGGTGTCCACAGAATCCGGCTCCGCTGCCCCGGCGTCGACCGCAGTCGTCGTTCGAATCGGTGTCGCAACGAGCCGCTCGAGTGCGTCGTCCCTGAGGAACATCGTGATCATGGCCGCGGTCAACTCGATTCCGTCCCCGGTCAACCGGGCCGATCGACGTGCCTCGACGGTGCTCTCCGCAGAGCCGGGTGCCCCCATCCGGATCGTCTCCCCGGCCAACCGGTACGCTGCGCTCTCCACTCGCGCCGACCCCGAGAGGTCGAGCCCCCCGCCCTGTCCGTCATAGTCGGCCGAGTCGGCCCAGGCGAAGAGCGAGTCCCGCACGATCTCGACGAGGCCGACGGCCACGAACGAGCCGCTCCCGAGGATCTCCATGCGGTCGCTGACGACTTCGTACGGAGTCGGGGGAACCGTGTCGGAGGGAGCTTCGAGCGAATCCAGCGAAGCCAGCGAATCCGCGGCGGGTGCCGGTGGCAGCATGACGGCTCGAGGTCGGATCCCATCCGAGCCGGTCCGGACCGTCATCTCCTCCTCTTCCCGTGAACCGTTCGGGAGGAGAAGCACGACGTCCCCGTTCTCGATCGTCGACCCCCGCTCCTCGTCGATGACCCGGACGTTGCCGGACGCCTGCAGCCGGCCTTCGCGGGTGAAGTAGCGGGCTTCCGAGGCGAAGAGCTGACGGGTGCCCGCGTAGTACCTCACGTTTCCGATGAGGTCGTTGCGGCCCCGTTCCTCGTAGATGACGACCGAGTCCGCGAAGATCTCGGAACCGTCGTCACAGACGAAGTGCGGGCCGCCGATGTACCAGATGCCCCCCAATTCCCCGGTCCGACGGCCCATGTTGCGACCGCGCTCACCGAACTCGCAGCCCTCCATCTGAGCCGCCGCCGGGGCGGCGCACAGGAGGGGCAGGAGTGCGGCGCCGAGGAGTGCGATCCGCATCGAGAGAGGACGTGGAGGTGTGGGCCGCATCCCGGTCAGTTCCGCGGCAGGCCACCGCGCATGTTGGCGATCTGGATCTCTTCGAACGCCATGTCGGACTCGAACGAACTCCCACTGAAGACGGAACCGTCCGCAAAGCGGCGGACGGTCGTCGAGTCGCTCCAGATCCGCTCCAGTTCCTGATCGTAGTGGATCTCCGCACTCTCGATCGTGCTCGAGTCGGCGTGGATCCTCAGCACGACGTCACCCCGTGCGACCATACGATTGGTTTCGGTCCCCCACTCGCCGTCGCGACCGACCACGGTCGCACGCTCGGCGCCGACCTCGTCGTAGAAGACGATCTCCATCTGCTTGAGGACGGCCGTGGCGGTCTCTTCGTAGATGTACGCGGTGTCCGCCTCGATGCGGCCTTCGCGGACGCCGTTCGTCGTCAGGTAGCTCACCATCCCGAAGGCGACGTAGTCGGACTCCATCGT
>JAUIKL010000059.1 GCA_030430625.1 Gemmatimonadota bacterium | reverse complement strand
GCCTCGTGATGCTCTCCCTCGGCGGGATGGTCGTCGGCGGGGTCCTCGGTTCGCGCACCGAGGTCGAGGAGAAGGCGCGCCGGCCTAGCCGTCCACACGACGTGCGCGTCGTCGATGTCAGGCGAAGCGTCGACGACGTGGCTCGGCGGGACCTGCTCGAGGGAACACTCCTGCGTCGCACCATGCCGCTGGAGGGTGTCGGTCGACCGCCGTGGGATGTCTCCGCCGTGCGCGCCGTCCTCCCCGATCTTGACGTGCCATGCCGGGTGCTCTTCATCGGCTCGGGTGCGTCCGCGGCCCCGCGCGCGCTCGTCAGAGAACATCCGAGTGCGCGGGTCCGGGTGCTCGAGCGCACCGCCGCGACCATCGAACTCGGACGGGAGTGGTTCTCGACCGACCTCTCGGTCGGCGACGATGATCGCCTGGTCGTGACGGCCGGGAACCTGGACGATCTGCTCCTCGACGTGAACGGCCCTGTCGACATCCTGGTCGTCGACCGGCGGGGCATCGAACCGATCGGCGGCGTCGCGGGACTTTCGGCGCGGAGCCAGCAGGCTCTCGTCGACCGCCTGTCCCCGAACGGGCTGGCGATCTGGGGTCCCGGCCCGAACGAGCCCGGTGACCCGGCGACCCCCGTCGAGTGGTCGTCCCAGCTCTACCGTCGGCCGGGCGACGGATCGACGGACGAGCACGTCCTCATGGTGCGTCGGAGCGACGAGGGCGGGTGGCCCGAACCGTTCGACGGCTTCACCCCGGGATGATCCTGGCGCACCTGTCCGATCTCCACCTCGGATTTCGGGCGTACGGTCGCATCGAGGACGGCTCGGACGTCCGCGAGCGGGACGTGGCTGCGGCCTTCGAACGCGCGGTGCAGCAGATCGTCCGCCTGCGCCCCGACCTCGTGATCGTGGCGGGAGACGTGTTCGATCGACCCGACCCGCCTGCCAGCGCCGTGGTCGCTCTGGCTCGGGGCCTGGAGACGCTCCGAATGTCGCTGCCCGAGAGTCACGTCCTGATGGTGGCCGGTCCCCGCGACACGCCTCGGCGATCGGCGGATCCGGGAGCCCTCGCTGTCCTGGCCACCTTCCCGAACGTCAATGCGGCCACCGGGCTCACGGAGTCGATCCACGTAGAGCGCCTCGGACTCCACGCCTGTCTCGTGCCCCATCGGGCCGTCCGAAGGCCGGACCCCCCGGTCCCCGATCCGGACCCACGCAAGCGTTGGAACGTCCTCGTCCTCCACGCGGCGCAGGCGTCGGACGCTGCCGAAGGGCTCCGCATCGACCCCTCGGAGTGGGACTACGTCGCGCTCGGCGGGGAGCACAAGCGGCGCACGGTACACCAGCGTGTCCGCTACCCGGGCTCCCTGGAGCGGGTCGCGCTGGATCCGTGGAGCGAGGCCGCGGACGAGAAGGGCTTTCTGGTCGTCGACCTCGAAGCGGGAACGACGTCGTTCCACGCGATTCGGGGTCGGCCCGTCGTAGCCCTCGCGCCGGTGAAGGTGAAGGACACCAAGCCGGATCGACTGGTCCGCAAGGTTCTGGAGGTCATGGGCGAGGTTCCCGGCGGGATCGAGGACAAGATCGTCCGCCTCCGCGTGCAGGGTGCCAGCCCGCACGATCTTCTCGCTCTCCAGGGCGAACCGCTCAGGGCGCTGAGGGGAGAGGCGTTGCACCTGGCCGTCGAAGCCGGCCGGGACACGAGGCTGCCGGCGGGGGCCTCGTCCCCCGACGAGGTGTTGGAGCAGATTCGAGCCGCGGCCCTGGACGAACTGAGACGTGACGGCGCATCCCCCGAGGAGCTCGCGCGGGTGCGCGACGTCCTGGCCGACCTACCGGCCCGAGAGCCTGCCGCCCCGCATGGCGCCCTCGACGCCCTCGACGGGCAGGTCCCGGATACCGGGCGGGTCAGCACGTCGATCCCGAAGGGTCTGACCGCCGTGCTCGGGGGAGGGGGACGAACCCGCCGAGCCGTGGCGGAGCTGTACCTACGTCTCGGAGCGACGGGTCCGGCGGGTGCGGTTCGCAATTGGTGGGCCGATGTCACGTCGAGCACGCTGGAAGGGGCGCTACGCGCTTCGGTCGCGGCGGTGGCGGAGGTTCGGGGGGTCGGCTTGATCGACGACGTTCTCGAGCGTTTGGGTGCGGTGGCTCCCGCGCCGTCGAATCCGAGACCCGAGGTGGAGCGTCCGGCGCACGGCGCCGTCCGGGTCGACCCCGAGCTCGTGACGGCGGAGTTGGAGCATGCCCAACGCGAACTTCTCGACCTCCGCGCCGACGCTTCCGTGACCGGAGGTGACCTCGAGGCGGCGACCATGGACTGGCACCGCGAGAGGCAGGATGCGGAGACGACGCTCTTCGCCTATCGGGACCGCGCCCGCGAACTGCGCGGCCGGATCAAGAGGATGGAGTCCGCCGGGCCGGACGCCCCCTGTCCGACGTGCGGTCGTGTCCTGGCTTCGCACTACGACGAGGTGCTCGAAGAGCTCCGTGACGAGTGGGAGTCGGTCGTGCAGGACGGGAGTTGGTGGAAGAGCCGGTGGGAGCAGCTCGAGCCGAAGCCGGTCCACCTCCAGGACCTCGAGCGGCGGGCCCTCGCGCTGCACGCTGCCATCGAGGCGGGGTCGGAGCGCGTCGAGCTTCTTCGATTGCGACTCGAGGAGTTGGAGGGGACCCGACCCCAGAGTGCGCGCACCGAGCTGGAGGGACCGGACGGGGCGGTCGTCGATGCGCTCCTCCGCGTGCGCGAGGCGAGGGAGGCGAGAGCGACGGAGGTCCTCCTGGATCGAGCGTCCCGCTTCGTGTCCCGCGTGTCCGGTGGGCGTATTCTCGCCATCACGTCGACCGACGGCGTCGTTCACCTCGAGGGGACGACCGGGCCTCTGGCTCCGATGTCGGTGGAGGATCTGGCGATGGGGCGGATCGCCATCCGACTCGCCACCGCCTCACTCGTGGCGGATCGAGGCCGAGTGGTGGCATCTCTGCCCATCGAACAGCCCTTCGACCAGTTGGAAGAGGAGGCGCGGATCCGCGCGCTGGTCCTCACCAAGAAGCTCCTCCGGGAGGTGCCACGGGTGCTTCTCTTCAGTCGGGGGGACGCCGTGGAGGTGCGGGATGAAGGGGCCGTCACTGGCCCGCTCGTGCGACCGGCGCCTGCCGGCCCGGGTACGATCGTGCTGGCTGGGGTCCCGGAGGCCGCGCCGGCCCGCCTGTGACGTCGGCGCCCCCGGGCCGCCGTCGTCGGAGGTTTCAGATTTGAAATCTGCAACCTTTCGACCCCAGATTCCGTCCTAGACTGTACGTCGTGCAGGTGTGCTGTACGGTCGTTTGACGGTCGGCCAGGGGCCGCCCGGTCGGTCGGTCGGGAACGGGTATCGAGCGATGATGAACATTCTCTTACCAGCGGTGGCCATCACCCTCGTGGGGTCCGTGGGGCTCCGCCTGTGGTACGTCAGATGGAAGCAGCGTCGTGTGGCAGAGCGGCGCCGGGTCGAGGCTCCCAACTCCCACTACTCCTCCGCGGGCGTTCGCCAGCAGGAGGACCGGGAGCGTTGGGGTGACATCGAGCTCGGAACGCTCCACCCGCTGAACGCGGACGAGGTGATGCGCCTCCTCCATGTCGTCGACGCGGACGGAGTGAAGTCACTGTCGAGGAAGGATCGTCTCTTCCTGGACAACATGACCCTGCCGCGGATGGGAGTCTGACCGGAGGCGTCCGAAGACGCGCTACTCGGTACCCGGCAGCACAGCGGTGGCCACGATCTCGACGATGTAGTCGCCGTGGAATGCGTTGACCGGAACGATTGCGCGCGTCGGCTTGTGGTCGCCCATGACCTCGGCGTAGGCGGCGTTCACGGCGGCCCAGTGTTCGATGCCCGAAACGTAGATGATCATGCGCACCACGTGGTCGAGGTCCGAGCCGGCCGCCCGCAGCACGAGCTGGGTGTTCTGCAACGCCTGCCGCGTCTGGGCGGCCGCGTCACCGGGGGCAGCGTCGGGGTTCTCGGGGTCTTTGGCGAGCACACCGGAGCAGTAGACGACGCCCCCGTGCACGATGGCCTGGCTGTAGTGGCCAGCGGGAGGCGGGCCGTCGGAGGTCTCGATGAACTTCATGTCTGCGTCGGTCCTTGGTCCGAGGTGTGGCGGGCCTCTTCCGAGCCCGCTCTTCCAGTCGTTCTCCAGCGAAATCGGTGGGCCCACCGATTGTCCCGTCCCGTGACGGTGTCGGCGATGATCCCGCCCAATTCGGGAGCGAACTTGAAGGCGTGCCCGCTCCCTCCGGCCGCGACGACGACGCCGTCACGGTCGGGGTCTCGATCGATCAGAAGATCTCCGTCGAAGCTGTCGCAGTACAGACACACCCTCGATCCGACCACGGGGGCACCGGCCAGCGAGGGGATGGCATTGGCCAGAAAGCTCCGTGCGCGCTCGACGTGGTGGTCGGAGACCATACCCCGGTCGTCCGGGTCGACCGGACTCCCGTCACTGTGGTGTCCCAGCTTGACGAAGCCGTCGCCGGTGGCGGGGAAGCCGTACCACCCGGTGCCCGCGATGTCCGCGGCGAAGGGCGGAAAGGCCGGACCGCGGTACGCATCGACGTCGGCGACTCCGAAGTGCAGGACGGGCTGAGCCACGGCGCGGAGCACGGACGAAAGGCTGGGGACAAGGGCAGGGGTCCACGCGCCGACGCAGACGACGACGTGGTCGGCGTCCACGTCGACCATCCGACCCTCAGGGACGCGGATTCGGGCTCCGGATACACGAGACCCCTTCGCCGCCAAGCCGTCCGCTCGCCCCACGATGCTCTTCACACCCTCTCGGGTGCACTCGGCCAGGAGGCGGGCCACGACCCTACCGCTCTCGGCCCACCCTCCGCGGGGGCTGAAGTACCCGTCCGGGTACACCTCGGCGTTCCACAGCGGGTATCGCGCGCGCAGGCTCGAACGGTCGAATCTCGTCGGCTCGTACCCCCGTTCCCTCAGCACCCGCCAACTCTCGTACTCGAAGCCCCCGGGGCTCATCGGAGTCGAGGACAGCACCAGGAATCCGTCGTCGTGGTAGAGAGGGTGGTCGCCTGCCCGGTTCCACCGCTCCCATCCGTCGAGAGCCGCCTCGGCCAACTCGTGGTAGAAGACGTCCGACCCGTAGTCCATCCGCACCATCTTGCTGACGTCCGTCGACGAGGCGTCCGGGTGCGGTCCGGCCGTCCGATCGACGAGCGTGACCTCGAGGCCACGCCGGCGTAGCTCCAGGGCGGCGGTGGCACCGAAGACTCCGCCTCCGAGAACGACGATCCGCTGGGCGCTCATCGGATTTCGGCGGGGCTCCTCGGACCGATATGATGGGACGGGAGCCAACTCTGACCTATCGGATCCGTCGATGCAAATCCGTGTTCTTTCCGGCGCCGACGTGCGCACGGCCGTCGACATGCCGGCGGCCATCGAGTCCATGAGGGACGCGTTCGCCGCGCTGTCCGCGGGAAAGGCGACGGTACCCGTGCGACTCCCGCTCGAGCTGGAGAAGGGGGTATCCCTCTTCATGCCGGCGCATCTCCACGACTCGGGCGCCGCCGGCGCGAAGGTCGTGTCCGTACATCCGGGCAACGCCGAGCGGGGGCTGCCGGTCATCCACGCCGCGGTTCTCGTGCTCGATGCCGAGACCGGTCGGGTCGTCGCGCTGATGGACGGCACCTGGCTGACCGCCCTCCGGACGGGGGCGGTCGGGGGGCTGGCCGCCGACCTTCTCGCTCGATCCGATGCCACGACCGTGGCCCTGTTCGGCGCGGGGGTCCAGGCGCGCACGCAGCTCGAGGCCGTTCGTTGCGTCCGTCCCGTGGCCGACGTGCGGGTGGTGTCCGCCACGGGGGCCTCGGCCGAAGCGCTGGTCGCCGAGCTTCGGGAGGGGCCGGATCCGCTGCGCGCCGAGGTCGTCTCCGACCCGAACGAAGCCGTCGAGGGGGCCGACGTCGTCATCGCCGCAACGAGTTCGTCGACGCCGGTCTTCTCGGGCGCACGGATCGAGGAGGGCACCCACGTCACCGGTGTCGGCTCCTTCACGACCGAGATGAGGGAGGTCGATGCCGAGTTGATCCGACGAGCGCGCGTGATCGTCGATCAGCGCGAGGCGATCCTCGAGGAGGCGGGGGACATCGTGGGGCCGATCCGGGACGGCGTGGTCGACGAATCGGTGATGGCCGCGGAGATCGGAGAGATCCTTCTCGGTCGGGCCGAGGGCCGAACCGACCCGCGCCAGATCACCTTCTTCAAGTCGGTCGGAAATGCCGTTCAGGACATCTCGGTCGCGGCCCGTGTGCTCGAGGTCGCCGAGCGGGACGGGTTGGGGACCGTCGTCGAGTTCTAGACGACCCCGTTCGGGTCAGTTGCCCTCGGCGGTGGCCGGGGTTCCGAGCTCGAGCCAGGCTTCTGCGGCGTCCCGATAGCGCTGAGCGGTCTCGGTGTCCCCCTGGAGCCCCTCGCCCTCCATCAGCGCCGTGTAGACCCACGAGTAGTAGTTCGGGATCCCGATGGTCGCGATGTCCGGCCAGTGATCCCACTCGGGGATCCCCCCGCGGTGGATGAAGACGTCGTCGGCCAACGTCTTCGTACGAGGCACGTCCAGCCACATTCCGGTGACCGACCGGTACGGTGACTGAATCATCGGGGCCACGCCCTCCAGCGTCTCGTCGACCGGGCCGTTGTGGAGCTTGAACGCCAAGCCCTGCCGGACGAGGTACGGCTGCACACCGAGCGATCCCGCGGCGTTCCCGCTCGACGCGAAGTAGATCGGACGGTCCTCGATCGATTCGACGAGGAGGGTCAGAGCGAAGCGCTGCCAGGGTGCGAGGAACTGCCCGCCGGAAAGTCGTGCCTCGATGTCACCGATCGTCAGGGACACGTCCTGGTCGATGCGGGAGAAGGCGGCCGCTGCCTCCTCGATCTGAGCGTCCGTCATCGGGAACGCCGATTTCGTCGGCACCATGATCGACTCGACGACGATCGGGGTCTTGTCCCCGGCCTGACCGGGGTCGGTCACGTAGGCCGCGTCGGTGTTCTCGAAGGTGTACGGGCGCTGGCACAGGATCACCGAGGGGTCCTCGTCGGGGTCCTGGCCGGGGGCACAGGGAGTCGTGAGGTCCCGGAGCTGTTTGGTGTACCAGTCGGTGTTCAGATACGAAGTGACGACGACCGTGACGTCTCGGCGGATGCCCTCCGCCTCCTGGAGGTACCAGAGCGGGAAGGTGTCGTTGTCCCCGTTCGTGAAGAGCACACCGTACGGCTCGACGCTCATGAGGAGGTTGTACGCCCAGTCGCGCGCCGAGTGGTCGTACGTCCGCGTGGCCCAGCTCCAGTTCATGACGAGCGGCACGAAGGCGAGGGCCAGGACGGGACTCGCCTTCTTCAGGGCTCCGTGCATCCCGGAGCCCACATCCGACGCCTTGCCTTCGGCGGATGGGAGCAGTTCTCGAGCCGCTTCCTGCCAGAGGGTCACGATGCCGATTCCGGCCCACAGCCCCCAGACCGAGAAGCTCACGATGAAGAAGTAGTCCCGCTCGCGAACCTCGTGCATCGAGCGATCGCCGAGCGGGGACTCCAGCGTGTAGCCGTACCGGAAGTTCAGGTAGTAGACGAGGGCGACCGACAGGGTGGCGAAGAGGGTCCCGATGTAGATGAAGCTCGCCTTGTCGCGCCGGAAGTGCTCCATCGCGCCCCAGACCCCGAGTCCGGTGAAGAGCATCGTGAAGGGGAGCCGCATCCGGGGGAAGACGGTGCTGTCCCCGCCGAGGGCGCGGGCCCACTGCCAGTCGAAGTACTGGAGGTAGTTCACGAACTGGGAGCTCAGCGGCGCCTGTCGGGGCACGAGGGGCGGCTTCGAGTACTGGGTGCGGTTCAACGCTTCGGACAGGGCCGCACACCCGCTCTTCCCGTAGGTGACCACGGCCGAGACGGCGGAGCCGATGTCCGGACAGGTCGGTGAGGCCTCGTTGATGATCGGACTCAACCCCGCCCGGATCGGGAGGAAGAGGTGGATCGTGAGGCCCACGACGGCGGCCACGATTCCGGCGGCGTACAGCTTCCAATTGAGGAGGGTGGCGGGCCGGACGTAGAGAATGAACAGCCCGATGGCCGGTGCGGCCAGGAAGGCCATGAGGTGGTTTCCGACGCTCAACGCCAGGACGAAGGCCATCAGAACGAGGAGGTTGTCGTCCTTCCCGGTGCCCGCCTTCTCCTGCCACCGGACGATCAGCCAGGAGAGGAGCGCAATCGTGAGGAGGGAGACCGTGTAGACCTTCTCGTTGACGTTCGACTGGCTCCAGACCGTGAAGGCGGTCGCGCTGACCAGGACGGCCGCGGATGCACCGACGAGCCGGAACACCCGATCCTCCGAGAAGAAGCGGAGGATGTGATGCACCACGAGGAACCAGAGGGCGTGGGACAGAGCGCTCACCACCGCGCTGAAGAGGTTGATCTTCACCGCGACGCTCAGGCCGAGGGGGGCCAGGAGCAGCGACCACGCCCGCGCCAGGACCACGAAGAGCGGATTCCCCGGTGGGTGGGGGATGCCCATGATCTCGGCGGTCGCGATGTACTCGCTCGTATCCCAGAAGGCGGTCGTCGGCGCCAGCGTCACCGCGTACAGGGCGAACACGGCGAGCCCGGCTACGGCGGCGGCCAGATACGGGGGCCTGAGCTCGTCGGTGCGGGTGGCGGCGTCTCCGGTCATGCCCACTTCGATGTCGGGGGTACGGTCATGGATGCACGAGCCCGAAACATAGCCCCGAAGTCGCGGTGCTCAGCCATCTTCGCCATCGGGGACGAGGTGGAGAGTGCCCCACGTATCCACCGAGAGGGTCCACCGGGGTGGCACCCAGGTCGTGCCCGAGTACTCCTGCACGACGACCGGGCCGGCCACTTCGTGTCCGGGTCGAAGCACGTCGCGCCAAACCGCTTTCGCGGTGTGCCGTGCGCCTTCGTAGACGACCTCGACCTCCTGCACCGACGGACGCTCATCACCCTCGTCGAGGGGACGGGCGCCGAGTTCGGGGGCCGGGGCCGAGACCGTGACTCTCACCGTCACCGCTTCGACCGTGCTGGCCTCCCGGCGGTAGCCGTACCGCTCTTCGTGCATGTGGTGGAACGCGGCGACCCAGTCGTCCGCGGGCACGCTCAGCTCGTACGCCTGACCGCGGTATCGAGCATCGATTCTCCGCTCGGCCGAGAGGTCGTCCGACGCGAGGCCTTCCTCCTGCATCGAGGCGCGCGCGGCGGACTCCAACTCGTCCATGATCGTGAGGAGTCGGTCCTCGACCTCGGCGGTGTCCGTATCGAGAAGGACGGTCCTCGAGACCTCGCGCGTGACCGGTGAGGCCAGCATCCCGTACGCCGACAGAAGTCCGGGGTCGGGAGGGACGAGCGCTTTTCGAGCTCCGACGCGCCGGGTCAGCTCGGCCACGTGGAGCCCGCCGGCGCCGCCGAAGGCCACCACGGCGAAGTCGACGGGGTCGTACCCCCGCTCGACCGAAATCACCCGCAGCGCACGTTCCATCGCGGTGTCCGCCACCGCCAGCACACCTTCGGCCGCGGCCTCGAGCGAGGTGCCGAGACCCTCGGCCAGCGACCGGAGGGGACCCTCGATCGACGCGCGATCCAGGGTCGCATCGCCGCCGAGGAACGCCGCTGCCGGGAGTCGACCGAGCCATACGTGCGCGTCGGTCACCGTGACTTCCGCCCCGCCCCGCCCGTAGCAGATCGGCCCGGGGACGGCACCGGCGCTGCGCGGACCGACCCGGAGTGCCCCACCCGCATCGACCCGAGCGATCGAGCCACCGCCGGCCCCGACGGTGTGGATGTCGATCACCGGGATCGCCGCCGGCTGCCCGCCGATCGCGAACTCCCGGGTCTGGAGCGGGCGGCCCGGACAGAGCGACACGTCGGTCGACGTGCCCCCCATGTCGAAGGAGATGATCGAATCGTGGCCGGCCCGACGAGCCCAGGTGAGGGCGCCCACCACGCCACCGGCCGGACCCGACAGCACCGTGTGGACCGGTTCCTTCCGAGCGCGGTCGATCGGGAGTGCACCGCCGTTGGAGCCCATGATCGAAACACGGCGTGCGCCGGCCTCCTCGGACAACCGGCCCAGGTATCGGTCCATGATCGGGGCCACGTAGGCGTTGACCACCGTGGTCGAGGTCCGCTCGTACTCACGGAACTCGGGGACGATCTCACTGGAGACCGATACGGGAACGCCCTCGCCTCCGTCCGCACCGAGACTCGAGAGCGCCGCGGCCACCCTCTGCTCGTGCTCGGCGTTGGCATAGGAGTGCAGGAGGGACACGGCCACCGACTCCGCCCCCGACGCGGTCACCTCACGGGCGAGGGAGGCGAGCCGGTCTTCGTCCAGCGGGGTCAACTCCGCTCCGTCCGGTCCGAGGCGGCCCGGGATGCCGATCCGGAGCTCCCGATCGACGAGCGGCGGTGGGCGATGCCCTACGAGCGCGTACAGCTGCGGCCGATCCTGGCGGCCGATCTCGATGACGTCCTCGAAGCCCTCGTTCGTCACAAGGGCCACTCGCACACCCTTCCGTTCGAGCAGCGCGTTCGTGGCCACCGTGGTGCCGTGCAAGAGGACGAAGTCCGGATCGACGCCCAGGATCTCGGCGATGCCGTCGAGGACGGCCTGGGACGGGTCGCTCGGGGTCGAGGGGACCTTCAGGGTCCGGATCCCGCCGCCGGTCAGGAGCACGAGGTCCGTGAAGGTCCCCCCGGTATCGACGGCCAGGAGTGACGTTGACGTGCCCTCGGCACCCGTGGACATTGGGGCGCTCACCGCCCTGGGCGGAGCGCGTCCGCGCCCGCCGACTGGCCATCGACCATGCAGCTCTTCCCTGAATTCGAGCGGTTCTCCGAACTCGCTTCCGATGCGACGCTCGTGCCCGTCTGGCGCGAGTTCCTCTTCGACGTGGACACGGCCGTGACCGCCTACTCGAAGCTGGCGGAGCCCCCGTTCGGCTTCCTCCTCGAGTCGGTCGTCGGCGGTGAACAATGGGCGCGCTACACCTTTCTCGGTAGTCGCCCGTGGGGAGCGTGGAAGCTCGAGGGTGGTCGGGTGTCGTGGTGGACCCCCGAAAGGGGCTGGTCCGAGGTCGAGACCGACGACCCGCTGGCCGACCTGCACCACCGGCTCGAGGAGCGTCAGCCCGCCGAAGTCGAGGGCCTTCCGCGCTTCTGGGGCGGGGCCGTCGGCTTCTTCGGGTACGACGTCGTCCGGCTCGTAGAGCGGTTGCCCGATGCGCCCCCGAGCGATCTCGACCTGCCCGACGGTCTGTTCGTCTTCACCGATGTCGTGCTCGCCATCGACAACCTCAAGGGCCGGGCCATGGCCATCGCCGCGGTTCCCGTGGAACCGGGTGCGGACGAGGGGCAGCTGCGTGCGGCGTACGAGCGCGCGGCCGAGAAGACCGACGACGTCGTACGTCGACTGGCGGCACCCATGACCGTCGAGCCGCTGGCACTTCGGGCCGAACCCGACAGCGACCCCCCCTTCGAAAGCTCCTTCGCTCGCGAGGATTTCGAGGGGGCCGTCGAGCGCGTCCGTGAGTACATCCGGGCGGGAGACGCCTTCCAGGTCGTCCTGAGCCAGCGCCTCACCGTCGACCTCGATGCCGAACCCTTCGACCTCTACCGCGCTCTCCGCAGCCTCAACCCCTCTCCGTACCTCTACTACCTCGAGCTCGACGGCTTCGCGATCATCGGGAGTTCCCCGGAGGTCCTGGTGCGCGTGGAGGACGGCACGATCACGGTGCGGCCGATCGCCGGGACGCGTCGGAGAGGCGCCACCGCCGAAGAGGAGCGTGCGCTGGCCGCGGACCTCCTGTCCGACGAGAAGGAGTTGGCCGAGCACCGGATGCTCGTCGATCTCGGGCGCAACGACGTGGGGCGCGTGGCGGAGTACGGCTCGGTCACCGTTCCGGACCTCATGGTCGTCGAGCGGTACTCCCACGTGATGCACATCGTCAGCCAGGTGGAGGGGCGCCTCCCACCCGGTACCGGGGCCGTCGACGTCTTCCGGGCCTGCGTCCCTGCCGGGACCGTCTCCGGAGCGCCGAAGGTGCGGGCCATGGAGATCATCGACGAATTGGAGCCCCTGCGGCGAGGTCCCTACGCGGGCGCCGTCGGCCACTTCAACTACGGCGGTCGCTCGATGGACACGGCCATCACGATCCGGACCGTCGTGGCCAAGGACGGGGTGGCGTACGTTCAGGCGGGTGCGGGGATCGTCCTCGATTCCGATCCGGCGGCCGAGTACGAGGAGACGCTGAACAAGGCGCGGGCGCTTCTGCGCGCCGTGGCGATGGTCGGGGGAGCGGACGAGAGCCGCGGAACGAAGGGAGCAGGGTAGGGCTGCAGCGCCCCGAAGTCAGCCGCCCAGCTTCGCGTACAGACGGACCAGCGCTCCGATGCCCTTCTCGTAGTTCTCGATCGGGAGCCATTCGTCGGGGGCGTGCAGGTTGCACCCCGGGAGCGAGAAGCCGACGAGGAGTGCGGTGGCGTCCAGAATTTCCTCGAACTCCACCACGATCGGGATCGACCCCCCACCGCCCATTGGAACCGGGCGGGCGCCGAACGCCTCTTCGAGGGCCTCGCTGGCGGCCTCGAACTCCGGACCGTCGACGGACGCCTTCCAGGGGCGCCCACCGTGCAACTCGTGGAGCTCGACCGAGACGCCGGGAGGGGTGACGCGAGCCAGATGTGCCTCGAAGAGCTCCTTCACGCGGTCCGGGTTCTGATCCGGAACGAGTCGGAAGGAGACCTTGGCCATCGCGTGGTTGGGCAGGACCGTCTTGGCCCCCTCACCCGTGTAGCCTCCGAGGACGCCACAGACGTCGCACGTCGGTCGGATCCAGAGCCGTTCGAGGGTACCGTAGCCGGCTTCGCCGGAGAGCTCGGTGACAGCGAGGTCCCGGGCGAACGATTCGTCGGAGTGCGGCAGGGCCGCGATCGTGTCCCGCGTGGCCGCATCCCACTCGATCACGTCGTCGTAGAAGCCTTCGATCGCGATCCGGCCCTCGTCGTCGTGGATCGAAGCGATGATCCGCGCGAGCGCGTTGACCGGGTTGGCCACGGCGCCACCGTACTCCCCCGAATGCAGGTCGCTGTCGGCGCCGTGCACGTGGAGCTCGAAGTACGCCAGCCCGCGGAGTGAGAAGCCCACCGAGGGGATCCCCTTCGCGTACATCCCGGTATCGGAGATGAGGACGACGTCACACGCCAACCGTTCGGCCTGGGCCTGAACGAAGGGGACGAGGTTGGGCGACCCGACTTCCTCTTCGCCCTCCGCCACGACGACGACGTTGATCGGGAGGGGGGTCCCGGTGGCGTGGAAGGCTTCCAGAGCCTTCACGTGCATGTACAGCTGCCCCTTGTCGTCGGCCGAACCGCGCGCGTAGATGCGCCCGTCCCTTTCGGTCGGTTCGAAGGGCGGAGACGTCCACAGCTCGAGGGGTTCGGGCGGCTGGACGTCGTAGTGACCGTAGATGAGTACGGTCGGCGCATCGGGCCCCGCCGTCCTCGATTCACCGACGACGATCGGGTGTCCCTCGGTCTCGACGGTTTCCGTCGTCAGCCCGGCGCTTCCGAGCTTGTCGGCGAACCAGTCGGCCGCTGCCCTCGTGTCGCCATCGTGCTCCGACTTCGCGGAGATCGACGGAATTTCGAGGAAGTCGTAGAGCTCGGCCCGAAAGCGGTCGAGGTTGCCGTCTACGAAACGCAGCGCGTCGGACACGCTAGATGAGCGTCCGGAGGCCCCAGCGGTAGATGAACGTCATCATGCCGGCGAAGACGGCCGCGCTGGCCATTCCACCGATGCTCAGGGCGCGGGGGTCGAACAGGTGGAAGATGCCCACGCCGAGCATTCCGCCGATGACCGACGCGAAGGCTCCGAGGACCGCGATGACCTGGGCGTGTCCGGGCTGTTCTTCCGGGCGGCTGATGAGGGCACGCATCACGAGACCGATGGCGGCTCCCATGACGATCCAGATGGCGATGCCGATCCAGTTCTGCATTGCTCGACCTGACGAGTGAATGTCGCTACAAGCGCTTGGTTGCTACTCGAAGAAGTTACCCGATGGTCAGGGTGCTTACCACCCCGGGTCGGCGTTTGACGGCCCCCCTTTCTCACTGTTCATTCCGACATGGCCGACGACGTCATTGACCTG
>JAUIKL010000058.1 GCA_030430625.1 Gemmatimonadota bacterium | reverse complement strand
GACGAGCGGGTCCGGGTCGACGTCTGGAACTGGAAGGATCCCCTCCTGCAGCCGATGCAGTTGGTCCAGTTGGCGCAGGAGCGGGAGCGCACGTACGAGGCGATGCTCGACGTGTCGAGCGGCAACGTGATGCAGCTCGCCACCCCCGAGGTCCCGACGGTCGGTGTCGGAGCCGACGGCGATGGCGACATCGCACTGGGTACCTCGGACGTCCCGTACCGCCAGCTGGTCTCGTGGGACGGGCGGTACTCGGACCTGTACGTGATCGACCTGACGGACGGCTCGCGCACGATGGTGGCCGAGATGGTGCGCGGGGGCGGCCAGCTCTCCCCGGGCGAACGGTACGTCACACGTTGGGACGGCTTCGAGAACGCATGGTTCGCGATCGACGTGGAGACCGGTGAGGAGATCAACCTGACGGGCGGGATGGACGTGCCCTTCCACGACCTCCTCGACGACCACCCCGACGCACTCCGCTCGTACGGCTCTGCCGGCTGGACCGAGAACGACGAGGCGTTCGTCGTTTACGACCAGTTCGACATCTGGGCCATCGACCCCACGGGGTCGCGCGCACCGCGCAACCTGACGGAAGGTGTCGGTCGGTCGTCGGACACGCGCTACCGCTACGTCGATCTCGACCGGGACGATCCTGTGGTGCCGACGGACGAAGACGTGATGCTGACGTCCTTCCACCTGTACACGAAGCGAGCCGGCCTGCACCGCGACCGGTTCAGCGGTTCGAGGGCACCCGAGTTGCTCATCGATGGCGACGAGCGCTTCGCCGGAATGAGGAAGGCCGAGAACGCCGACGTGGTGACGATGACCCGCTCGACCTTCCGGGACTTCCCAGACATCTGGGTCACCGACCTCGACCTCGACGATCCGCGGAAGGTCACGGAGGCGAACCCGCAGCAGGCCGACTATCGGTGGGGAACGGCCGAACTCGTCGAGTGGTCGTCGAACGACGGCATCCCGCTCCAGGGGATCCTGTACAAGCCGGACGACTTCGATCCGACCGAGGAGTACCCCATGATGGTGTACTTCTACGAGCGACTCTCCGACGGTCTGCACCAGCACTTCGTTCCCGCCGCCGGCTCGTCGTCGATCGACCGCAGCTTCTACGTGAGCCGCGGCTATCTCGTCTTCGTGCCCGACATCCCCTACCGGATCGGGTACCCGGGTGAGAGTGCGGTCGACGCCGTCGTGCCCGGTGTGCTCGAACTGCTCGACCAGGGCTTCGTCGATCGGGACAAGATCGGCGTCCAGGGTCACTCGTGGGGCGGCTACCAGATCTCCTACATGGTGACCCGTACCGACCTCTTCGCGGCGGCCGAAGCCGGTGCACCCGTAGCCAACATGGTCAGCGCCTACGGTGGGATCCGGTGGCAGTCGGGGATGAGCCGGGCCTTCCAGTACGAGCGGACGCAGAGCCGAATCGGAGGTTCGCTCTGGGAGACGCCGCTCCGCTACATCGAGAACTCGCCGATCTTCACGGCCGACAAGATCCGCACCCCGCTCCTCATGATGCACAACGACGAGGACGGAGCGGTGCCGTGGTACCAGGGAATCGAGCTCTTCGTGGCGCTGCGTCGCCTCGGGCAGCCCGTCTGGATGCTCAACTACAACGGTGAGGCGCACGGGCTCCGCCAGGAGCACAACCGCCGGGATTGGGCGATCCGCATGCAGCAGTTCTTCGACCACTACCTCATGGACCAGCCCGCGCCGGTGTGGATGGACGAAGGGGTGCCGGCGATCCTGAAGGGTGAGACTCTCGGCCTGGAGCTGACGAACAAGCGGGTCATCTCACAGGAGTAGCTGCGCCGCGGCGGATCGGGAGGATCGGTCGGGCTGGGGCGTGGAATTGCACACCACATCCAATGCATGCATGCCACGATCGATCACCATCCGCGACGTACCGGACGAGACGGGACGCGAGCTCGCGGCGAGAGCCGCCGCCACCGGCCGATCCCTGCAGGAGTACCTCCGTGCGCACCTGATCGATCTGGCCGACCGGGCCGATCCCGACGTTCTCGTGGCCCGGCTCCGCACCCGCAAAGATGCACTCGGCACCCGACTCCCGGCGGACAAGATCCTCGCGTACCGGGACACGGATCGCCGGTGAGCCTCGCCGTGGACGCCAGTGTCGTCGTCGCGGCCCTGGTGGACGGGGGTGACACCGGCCGTTGGGCCGAAGAGGTCCTGGTGGCCGACCACCTCGTGGCCCCTCACCTCCTACCGGTCCAACGTTCTGCGGCAAGCCGTCTCGGCGGGTAACTGACACGCGACGCCGCGTCGCTCGAGCACAACGAACTCCAAGCCCTGCCGATCGACCTCTTTCCCTACGACGCCGTGGCCGCGCGCGCATGGGAACTGACACCGAACACCACGGCGTACGACGCGTGGTACGTCGGTCTGGCCGAGCTCCTCGACGTCCGACTCAAGCCACGCTGGACCGCCGGCTGGCGAGCGCGCCCGGGTTACATTGCGACTTCTGGCTGCCGCCCCTGGACTAGCCTCAGCTCACCGTCCCAACTCGTCGAACGTCGCGTTCTGGAGCGCGTACTCCCGCCAGTCCCGGTGGTCGAAGTGCCACCACTCGGCCTCGTACACGGTGAAGCCGGCCTCCTCCATCGTGTTCCGGAGCAGGTTCCGCAGCCAACGCTGCCGCGACGTCCCGCCGGGGTAATCCGGGAACGACCGCGGGGAGAACTCGTCGTAGACGCCGACCATGTCGACGGGTTCACCCGTCCCGAGGTCGTAGAGGTTCAGATCGATCGCCGCACCCCGATTGTGCCGCGACCCGCTCGCGGGGTCGGCGACGAAGATCTTCTCCGATTCGGGGGTGGCATCCCAGAACGTCTTGGTGACATACCACGGGCGATACCCATCGTGCAGCAGAAGACCGTACCCGTGTTCGGCCAGCGCGCGGTGCGCCTCGACCACACCCTCGGCGGCCGGCCGCTGTAGGAAGAGCCGCTCCTCCTCGTAGAAGACCGACGACATGAAGTTGTTCGTCGACGCGTAGCGCATATCCAGCCGAATGCCGGGATCGAGCGTTGCGACCTCCACGAGATCGGACGGGCGGAAGGTCCCGTCTTCGTCCGGAGGAGTCGCCGCCAAGGCCTCTGCGCGCAGCTCACTCACGGGACGCACCGGGTCGATCCGGAAGGTGCCGCCGGCTTCGGTCCCGACGTCCCGGCGCTCGAAGCGGACCGAGGCCGCCTCCACGGCGGTGGCCCGCCCGGCGCCGTCTCGCTCGAAGACGAGTCGTTCGTCGTGATACAGTCCCCAATCGGGGAAGGCGAAGACGTCGGGCTCGATCTCCTCCAGGGGGTACAGGAAGAACCACTCGATCAACGCGTGCAGGTGGCCCTCCCGTTCGAGGATGTAGAGCACGTTGTGGTCCCACCCGTACTCTCCGATCAGTCCGGTCCACCGAGTCGGCGGCTCGGGCGGGAGACCCGCCTCCGGGCGACGTGCGAGGCGCGTCGGGGTCGCACCGAGCCGCACCAGGTCGTCTCCGTCCCGCACCATGCGGAGGCCGAACGACACACGGTCGTCGACGATCAGCGTGTCACCGCGGGTTCGGACCTCCATCACCGCACCGCCCCGCGCGGGGATGGCGTAGAGTCGCCCGCCACGGTCGTCGAGCTCGACGGCCGCGTCCCCCATACCGTACCACCCCTCGAGTGCCCTCGAGACCGCCGGGTCGATCGGGTCGGTGCCGCGCGTTGTCTCGACCGGGAGGGGGTCGCCGTCACGGGCCGCGACCATGAGCGCGAGGGCCGCATCGGCGATCCGTCCGACCACCGTGTTCGTTCCGTCGACCGCCGAGACGACGGCCACACCGAGCCCCTCGTCCGGCAACATCGAGAGCTGCGTGGAGAAGCCGTAGATCGCACCGCCGTGCCCGAGCCGGCGCCGCCCGTCCATCTCGTCGACAGCGAAGCCGAAGCCGTAGCCTGACGTCGCTCCGGGTTCTGCGAACTGCGGCTCGAACATCGCCTCGAGCGTCTCGGGCTCGAGTACCTGCCCGCCCTCGCCTTCCCCGCCGCGGAACGCCGCGCTCATGAAGCGGGAGAGATCGAGGACCGTCGAGTACATGCTACCCGCCGGCGCCATGCCGAGTTCGAAGGTCGGTGCCGGAAAGAGGTCGCGGTCGAAGCCCCACATCCACGCATCCGCGAGGTCCGTCACGATCGCGGGCTCCGGCTCGAAGGCGCTCCGGGACATCCCGAGCGGCTCCAGAACGGACTGTTTCACGTAGTCGGCGAAGGGGCGCCCCTGCGTCGTCTCGAGCGCATATCCGACCACCGCGATCCCCGCGTTCGAGTACTTGGTACGCGTCGTCGGCGGGTAGATCTGAGGCGTCAGATCCATGCTCTGGACCGTGGTGGCCAGGTCTGTCCCCGTGTCGTCGAAGTAGTGGCCCGCCGGCGGCTCCCGGATGATGCCCGCCCGGTGCGCCATCAGCTGGCGCAGGGTGATCGGCATGTCCGTGTCGTTGGTCGGGTTGAAGTCCGGGACGTACTCCTGAACCGGGCGATCGATGTCGATCTCGCCCCGCTCGAGGAGCTGCATCACGGCGATGTCCGTGAACATCTTCGAGACCGACCCCACCCGGTACACGGTCTCGGCCGTGGCTGGCACACCCTCCGACTGCTCGCCGAAGCCCCGGGCCCAGACGACGTCGTCCCCATCGACCAGTGCGATCGAGACGGCGCGGAGTCCCTTCTGCTCTCGCTCGCGCTCGATCATCGCCTCGAGCTCTCCCGCGACCTCGGCATACGAGCCCGTTGGCTGAACGTCTCCGGCGGCGATCGAAGCGGCGCCGTCGGTGGCGTCCGAGCACGCCGTCGCGCCGACGAGGACGAGCGTGACGGCCAGGCCACGGACCGAGCGTGGGCTGCGTCGGATGCGGGTACGGGCACGGGTCGGCATGGGCGGCTCCTCGTCGTGGGGCGGGAGGGCCCACGCTAAGCAGCGGGTGGGCGCGCGTCTACCAGCTTCGCAGCACGTCGCCCGGTTCGTGCGTAAACGGATTGACGACCGTGACGTCGCCGAGTCGCTGTCGGTCCTGCAGATCCTCGGAAAGCAGATAGGTGCACCCCGCCGTCTGGGCCGCCGCAACGATCAGGGCGTCCCACCACGACAGGCCGTACCGATCCTCGATGGCCCAGGCGCGGTCGACCAGGGCGAGGTCCGGGGCCGTCGGCACCCACGTGGCAAGCGAGGCGATGTCCTCACGAGCATCCGCGGCGTCCCGAGGCGGATCGAGCTTTCGGGTGACGGTGACGTAGTACTCCTGGAGCACCTGCCAACTCAGGTGCCCCGCCCGCTCCTCCCACAGCGCAGCCATCCACTCCAGCGCGCGTCGGTGCTTCGCCTCGTCGCTTCGGTCTCTCGCGTAGACGAGGACATTCGTATCAACGAAGACCGTCGCGGTCATGCACCTGCTCCCGGGTGGGGAGGGGACGGCCGTCCGCGCGGTGCAGCCCAGGGACCTGAGCAAAGAAGCGATCCTTGGCGAGATCGTACGCCGACTGCCCCTTCATCTCGTTCTCGAGGATGTGACCGAGCATCTGGGACACACTCATGCCGCGGCGCGCGGCTTCGATCCGCGCCCACTTTGCGACCTCGCGCTCGAGTGTGACCGTGACGTTCTTCTTGTTGCGGGTCATACACGAACTTCGTGTTACACGGTGTTCGTGTCAATGACGAGGGGCGGACAACGTCACGGAGGTCCAGATCGGCGGGCGGCGGGCTCGGTGCACCCCTCGGTGAGAAAACGACTCAGTCGATGACTTCGACCAGGTCGGGCCCGTCGGGGGCCAGCGCGACGATCGCTCGATCGAAGGTCGCGAGTCGGCCGCCCCGGCGGAGCGCCAGTGCGACCAGGTGCGCATCCGTGACCTGACGGTACCCGACCACTCGAGTGAAGACATCCGTATCCGTCTCGCACGGGGACACGTCGTCGTGCCAGAAGGTGTGGCCAGCCAGTCCGGTCATCTCTTTCAACAATCTGATGCAGGTGGCGGGCGGCGGTGCGTCCGGTATGACGCGCGCGTTGCTCGAGACGCGCACGAATCCTGTCTCTGTGATCGGGCACGTCGCCCACGGCCCTGGCCGGATCGAGCCGAACCACTCCAGGGCGCGCTCGTGATGAACGTGGTTCGGCCACGCGAGGGCCACCAACACGTTCACGTCGAGGAGCCTGGTCAGGAGTCGTCCAGAGCCGAACGCACCATTTCGGGGGTGATGGGCGGGGCATCTTCCCGAACCATGAACACCGGTACGTCGACCGCATAGCTTCGGGTGCCGGTCGGACGCAGCGCTTTCCTCACGAGGTCGGACACCACGGCTCCGAGACTCTCGCCCCGCTCCCGGGCCAAGCTCCGCACGGCACGCATCACGTCGTCATCGAGGTTGAGCGTCGTTCGCATGGCGCATCATGACATCACGACATCACGATGTCAACGATCGCTCCTCTGGCAGGCTCCTTGCCCCTCTACGCCCCCATAGGAGAGGGGCCGCACTCGGAATACGTTCGAAGCACGTGGTTCCTCCGTGTACCGAGGTGGGGTATGAGGCGTCGATTCGTGGGTTTGTGGGCGGCAACGGCGCTGCTCGCGGCGGGCTGTGGTGACTCGAACGGGATCCCCGACGTCGGAGAGCAGGATCCGCTCTGGGACGCCGTCATCGAGCGGCACTCCCTGGGCGAGATCTCGCGGCGCGAGTCGATCCGGATCGTCTTCACCCGGGACGTCGTCGACGAGAGCCGGGTCGGCGGGCCGGCCACCGAAGTCGTGGCGGTTCGCCCGACTCTCGATGCCACGGTGACCTTCACCAGCACCCGCGAGATCATGATCGTGCCGGCCGGAGACCTCGAGCCGGGCACGAGCTACGTGGTCTCGATCTGGGCGGACGAACTCTCGCGGGTGCCCGAGGAGTTGGACGAGTACCGCTTCGCGGTGCGGGTCATGGAGCAGGGCCTCGACGTGGGCGTGGCGGGACTCACGACCTCGGAGGACGGGAGCGGCAGCCTGGTGCTGACCGGGCGCGTCATCACGGCGGACGTGGACGACCCCGAGCACATCGAACGGATCGTGAGCGCGTCGTCCGACGGGGCATCGCTCGAGATCGAGTGGAACCACGACTTCGACGGCCGGGGCCACGACTTCAAGATCGTGGGCATCGAACGGGGCGACGCGGACCGTCGGGTCACGGTGGCCTGGGACGGAGCGCCGATCGGGGTCGACGTCTCCGCCGAACGCACGATCGACGTGCCGGCTGTGGGCGTCTTCGCGATCACCCGCGTCGAGGCGATCCAGGACGACCGCCAGTACGTCCGGGTCCAGTTCTCCGATCCCGTCGACCCGAGCCAGAACCTCGACGGCCTCGTCACCCTCGGCGGCGCGGCATTCACCTCCGATGTCCGCGGCAACGAGATCCGCATCTACCCCGCGGAGCGTACGATCGGAACGGTGCCGGTCGTCCTCCAGCCGGGCATCCAGAGTGGCGTGGGCACCCGACTCGAGGCCCTCGAAGAGGCGTCGGTCACCTTCGCGGAGACGGGACCGGGTGTCCGCTTCGCGGGCCAGGGCAACATCCTGCCTGACGCCGACGTGCTCACCGTGCCGATCGAAGCGGTGAACGTGCACTCGGTGCAGGTCACGGCGTTCGCGGTGGACGAGGAACGGATGGGTCAGTTCCTCCAGGTGAACACGCTCGACGGGTCCGCCGAGCTAGGGCGGGTGGGCCGATACCTGTGGCGGAAGACGCTCCCCCTGGCCTCGCCGATCGCCGATTCGTGGAACCGGTACCTCCTCGACCTGACGGAGCTCATGCGGGACGAAGGAGCCCCGGAGTACGGCGTGGTTCGCCTCGCGGTCTCGATCCACCGGGGCAACGCCACGGTCGCCTGCTCCGAGGAGGATCTGGCGATCCCGATCATGGCGGAGGCCGAGCCATTCGATGCCAACGACCTCGACTACCGGGCGCGCTCGGACTGGCGGTCGGTGGAGCGACAGTACGAGTCGAGCGTCTCCCTCTCCTTCGAGGACCGGGACAACCCGTGCCGCGACGCGTACTACCGCTGGTCCGACCAGACCTTCGCGGCGCGCAACTTCATCGCCTCGAACCTCGGCCTCCTGGCCAAGCGGGACGAGGTCGGCTCCCTCCTCCTCACCGCGACCGACCTGCGCACGGCGGAACCGGAGTCCGGGGTGACGATCACCCTGATGAACTTCCAGGACCAGCCGATCACCGAGGTCGAAACCGATCGGGACGGCATGGCTCGGGTCGACGTCGGGTCCGAGCCTTTCTACGCACTCGCGCGGAAGGGTGACGACCGAGGGTACCTCAGGCTCAGCGCCGGCAATGCGCTCGTCACGAGCCACTTCGACGTCGGCGGTGTGACGGTCACCGACGGCCTGAAGGGCTTCGTCTACGGGGAGCGCGGCGTGTGGCGACCGGGTGACGAGATCCATCTGACCTTCGTGGCCGAGGACGTCGACGACGGTGTGCCGGACGGGCACCCCGCCACCCTCCAGCTCTTCAATCCGCGGGGGCAGCGCGTCGAGTCCATCACGAACACGACGCCGGTCAACGGCTTCTACACCTTCTCCTTCTCCACCGCCCCGGAGGCTCCGACCGGCACCTGGAGCGCCGCGGTGGCTCTGGGTGGAAGTCGGTTCACGAAGGCGCTCCGCATCGAGACCGTCGTTCCGAACCGGCTGCGCGTCGACCTCGACGCGGGGAATGCGGAGCGGTTGGCAGGCAGTGAAGAGATCGAGATCGACCTCGAGGGCCAGTGGCTGAGCGGCGCGATCGCACGCGGCCTCGCGGCGGACGTCGAGGTTCGACTTCGCCCGGCGACGACGACGTTCGAGAACCTGCCGGGTTTCCACTTCGACGATCCGGCGCGGACGTTCTCGGGCGAGTCCCGTCAGATCTTCGACGGCGAACTGGACGACGAGGGCCAGGCCACCTTCCTGGCTACGATCGTGCCCGGGAGCGCTCCCTCCGGTTTCCTGACGGCGAGCTTCACCTCCCGTGTCTTCGAGCGCGGTGGAGCGTTCAGCACGAACCGGCGCAGCATCCCGTACTCCCCGTACGACGAGTACGTCGGGGTCCGCGTGCCCGAGGGCTCACGACGGGGCATGCTGGTCACGGACACCACCCACACGGTGGACATCGTGACCGTGGATGCCGACGGGAACCCGGTCTCGGTCTCCGACCTCGACCTCACCGTCTACAAGATCGACTGGCGCTGGTGGTGGGATCGGTCCGGTGAGTCGATGGCGCAGTACGCCACCTCGCAGCACCGGGCCGTGGTCGACTCCGGCACCGTCTCGACGGTCGACGGCCGGGGCAGCTGGGAGCTGCGCGTCGACTACCCACAGTGGGGCCGCTATCTGATGCGGGTGTGCGACCCCGCGGGCGGACACTGCACGGGACAGATCTTCTATATGGATTGGCCCGGGTGGGCCGGTCGGCCCCAGCAGCAGTCCGGCACGGGCGCGAGTGTTCTCGTGCTCGGCGCCGACCAGGAGGCGTACTCGGTCGGCCAGGTCGCGGAGATCGAGCTGCCCGAAGCCGAACAGGGCCGCGCGCTCGTCACGGTCGAGACCGGATCGAAGATCCTCGACGTCCGCTGGGTCGAGCTCGAAGGAGGACGCAGCCGCTTCGAGGTGCCGATCACGGCGGAGATGAGCCCGACGGCGTACGTGAGTGTCACGCTCGTGCAGCCGCACGACGGGCGATCGAACGACCGCCCGATCCGACTCTTCGGGGTGCTGCCGCTCGACGTGACCGACGCGGGGACGATCCTCACCCCGGTCGTCGAAGCCGCGGACGAGTGGCGGCCGGACCGCCAGGTGCCGGTCACGGTGTCCGAGGCGGCCGGACGGCCGATGACGTACACGCTGGCCGTCGTCGACGAGGGCCTCCTGGGCCTCACGAACTTCGAGACCCCGGACCTCCACGCGCACTTCTACCAGAAGGAGCGGCTCGGCGTGCGGACGTGGGACGTCTTCGACCACGTCGTCGGTGCGTACGGTGGCGCCCTCGACCGGCTGCTCGCACTCGGCGGTGGCGCGGCGGGCAACGTCGAGGAGTCGGAGCCGAGCCGGTACCCACCGGTCGTGCGCTTCATGGGCCCCTTCGACCTGCCCCCCGGTGAGTCGACGGTCCATCAGGTCGACCTGCCGCAGTACATCGGCGCGGTCCGGGTGATGGTCGTGGCGGGTCACGAGGGGGCGTACGGGCGCGCGGACAAGTCGGTCTTCGTCCGCGAGCCTCTCTCCCTCCTGGCCACCCTGCCCCGCGTCGTCGGGCCGGAGGAGGAGATCACCCTTCCCGTCTCCCTCTTCGCGATGACCGAGGAGGTGACGAGCGCCACGGTCCGGGTGGAGACGGACGATCACTTCGAGGTCGTCGGGCCGGCGGCGGAAACAGTGTCCTTCGACGCTCCGGGGGAAGAGATGGCGTTCCTCCGACTCCGGGTCGGCTCACAGCTCGGGCAGGGTCGGATCGTCGTCTCCGCCACGAGCGGAGAACACAACACGCGCTCCGAGATCTTCCTCGACGTGCGCAGTCCGAACCCCCTCACGGTCCGACAGCTTCGCACCGAACTCGAACCCGGTGAGCGCTGGACACCGACGGTGACACCCCACGGCATTCCCGGAACGAACCGGTCGGTGCTCGAGGTGACGACCCTCCCGCCGCTGAACCTCGAGACGCGACTCCGGCAGCTCGTCCGTTCCCCGTGGGGGCACGTCGAGTACATGGTCTCGTCCGTCTTCCCGCAGCTCTACCTCCCCGGGCTGATCGAGATGACCGACGCCGGTCGCGACTCGGTCGACACGAACATCCGGACGGTGATGGACCGGTTGCGCGGATACCAGACCCCGTCCGGGGCCCTTTCGTACTGGCCGGGCGGCCGCACCTCCGGATACGACGCCCGCGACTCGTGGTCGACGAACTACGTGGGACACTTCCTCGTCGAAGCCGAGCGGCGCGGCTACTACGTGGCGCCGACGATGAAGCGGGACTGGCTCGACTACCAGCGTACGGCCGCCCAGGCGTGGACGGTCGGAGGTGAGGTCCCGGCCATGGATCAGGCGTACCGCCTGTACACCCTGGCCCTCGCGGGACGAGCGGAGATGGGGGCGATGAACCGGCTCCGGGCGTCCGACGAACGGGGCTTCGTCTCGTCGTGGTACCTGGCCGCCGCGTACGCGCTGGCCGGCCTTCAGGACGTCGGGCTCGAAGTGGCGGAGCAGGCCGAGCGGCAGGTGCCCGAGTACGACCGCGCCGGCTACAGCTTCGGCTCCCGCTTCAGGGACCTGGCCATCCGACTCACCGCCCTCGTGGCGCTCAGCCTCGACGAGGAGGCCGAGGAGGTGGCCGACGAGATCTCGGAGGCTCTCTACTCGAACCGGTGGCTGAGCAGCCACACCATCGCGTACGCGCTCCTGGCGATGGCTCAGCTGTACGACGTCGACGGGTCCGGCTCGGGCTTCGACTACGACTTCGCGCGCGCCGGCCAGGCGGTCGCGACCGCCACGGCGTCCTCTCCCGTCCACACCGTCCCCCTCGGCTCGGTGTCCCTCGACGGAGAAGAGCTCACCGTCGTGAACACCACGGATCGCACCCTTTACGCGAGCGTCATGTCGGAGGGGATTCCGGCCACGGGTGACGAGGTGGCGGAGGCGTCGGGGCTCTCGATCGACGTCGATTACCTGAACCCCGACGGCGGCCCGATCGACGAGCGGTCACTCCAGCAGGGGACCGACGTGATGGTCCGGGTGCGGGTCGCGAACACCGGCCCGGTCCGTCTGGACAACCTGGCGCTCGAGCACCGGCTGCCCGCCGGGTGGGAGATCCTCAACCCCCGGATGGAGGACGAGGCGCAGCGCTCCTATCAGTACCAGGACGTGCGGGACGATCGTGTGATCACCTACCTCGGGCTGGGCGCCGGAGACTCCCGGACCTTCACCACGATGATCAACGCCGCCTACCTCGGGACGTACTACCTCCCGACGGTCTCGATCGAATCGATGTACGACGCCACCAAGTACGCCCGCACTGCCGGGTATCGCGTAGCGGTGACGACCCCGATTCGATGATGGACGTGCTTCGGCAGGGGACGGCCCGGCTTCGTGCCGGCCTCGGATCGTCGGGTCGTCGACGACGCGTCGTGCTCGGCGTGGTCGCCGCCGTCGGCGTCTTCTTAGCGATCCCCGTGCCGTCGCCGCTCTTCGACCGCCCCGTGTCACCCGTGCTCACGGGGTCGGACGGCTCCCTGCTCGGCGCACGGATCGCGGCGGACGGGCAGTGGCGTTTCCCGGCCGTCGACTCGGTGCCGACCCGCTTCGCCGCGGCGATCACCACCTTCGAGGACCGACGCTTCTACCGACACCCCGGTGTCGACCCCGCCGCGATGGTCCGGGCGGTGTGGACGAACACCCGCGAGGGGCACGTCGTCAGTGGGGCGAGCACGCTGACGATGCAGGTGGCTCGGATGGCGCGGCAGAACCGGGATCGCACGTACGTACAGAAAGCGATCGAGGCCATCTGGTCCTTCCGGATCGAGGGGCGCTACACGAAGGACGAGATCCTGGCGTTGTACGCAGCCAACGCACCGTTCGGCGGAAACGTCGTCGGACTCGAGGCGGCGGCGTGGCGGTATTTCGGGCGAGGTCCAGCCGATCTGTCCTGGGCCGAAACGGCGATGCTCGCCGTCCTTCCGAACAGCCCCGCGCTCATCCACCCGGGTCGCAACCGCGACCGGCTGCAGGAGAAGCGCGACGCGCTGCTGCGTGAACTCCGCGAGCGCGGCCATCTCGACGACACCGAGCTGTCGCTCGCGCTCCTCGAACCGCTACCGGACGAACCCCTCCCCCTGCCCCGCCTCGCGCCCCACCTCCTCGAAACCCTCGCGGCCGGGGACGACGGCGGGGCCCGCTACGCGAGCCGGATCGAGCCCGGACTCCAGCGCACGGTCGACCGGATCGTCGAGGAGCAGTCGGCGGCGCTTCGCGCGAGCGGGATCGGCAACGCGGCCGTGCTCGTGATCGACAACGAGAGCTTCGACGTGCTCGCGTACGTCGGCAACAGCGGTTGGTCGACCGAGGTCGGGAGCGGCTCGGCCATCGACCTGATCCACCGACCGCGCAGCACGGGGAGCATCCTCAAGCCGCTCCTCTTCGCGAGGATGCTCGACGCCGGCGAGATCCTGCCGACGACCCTCGTCCCCGACGTGCCCTCACAGTTCGCGGGGTACATGCCGGAGAACTACGACCGGACCTTCCGCGGCGCCGTACCCGCCAACGAGGCGCTCGCCCGCTCGTTGAACGTGCCGGCCGTCTGGATGCTCAGCCGCTTCGGCGTCGACCGCTTCTACGACGCGCTGACCGACCTGGGGATGTCGACCCTGCACCGGCAGCCCGCGGACTACGGGCTCACGCTCGTGCTCGGCGGAAGCGAGGGCACGCTCTGGGAGCTGACGTCGATCTACGCGAACCTCGCGCACGTGGCGCAGCGGGGTGGGCGGGATCGGGCAGCGCTCCGCGTGCCACGCCTCGTGTCGGAGGCCGAGGCCCAGCCGGATACGAAGGCGTCCTCCGGCGTGAACCCGATCAGCACGGGCGCGGCGTGGTTGACCATCGAAGCGCTGCAGGAGGTCACCCGCCCCGGCGTCGACGCCCAGTGGAGGATCTTCGAGAACACCCAGCGTGTCGCCTGGAAGACCGGCACGAGCTGGGGGCACCGGGACGGGTGGGCGATCGGTTCATCGGCGGGCCACACCGTCGGCGTCTGGGTCGGCAACGCCAATGGCGAGGGCCGTCCGGAGCTGACCGGTGTGGGGTCGGCCGCGCCGATCCTCTTCGAGGTCTTCGGCGCCCTCGAGCGTGTGTCGTGGCGCCCACGCCCGACCTTCGCCCTGAAGGCGGTCACGACGTGCGCCGACGACGGGTACCTCCCTGTGGCCGGCTGTCCGACGGAGTCCGTGATGGCGCCGCGCGACGCCCACTTCGATCGGATCAGTCCGAATCACCAACAGGTCCACCTGGCGTCGGACGGACGGCACCGGGTCGACGCGCGCTGCGAGTCGGTCTCCGCCATGCGCCACGAGAGCCGCTTCGTGCTCCCGCCGGGCCAGGAGTACTACTTCCGGAGGTCGAACAGCGGGTATCGGGGGCTGCCCCCGGTGCGCCATGACTGCTCCGCCCTCGCGAGCGCGACCGAACTCGACTTCCTGTATCCGGAGAGCGGAAGCCGGATCTACGTCCCGGTCGAGCTGGACGGGTCGCGGGGACGTGTCGTCTTCGCAGTAGCGCACCGAC
>JAUIKL010000057.1 GCA_030430625.1 Gemmatimonadota bacterium | reverse complement strand
TCGCTCCGCTTCTCGAGCGCGGCCAGCACGGTGGTCACGAGCTCCGGCAGCGAGGTCCCGATGGCCAGCACGGTCAGCCCCACGACCGTTTCCGGCACGGAGAAGCGATCGGCGATCACCACGGCCGACTCGACGAGCCGCTGGGCTCCGATCGGGAGCATGACCACCCCCGACAGGATGAAGATCCCGATCACGAGCGGGCGATGCGGTAGACCGAGAACCCAGTCGAGCGGGGTGGTCGGCTCTCCCTCGGCCGCGTGATCCACCGTCGACCTCGCGGTGGCGGCGATCATGACGACAAAAACAGCGAGGAGGGCTCCACCCGCAGCCCGGTCCATCGTGACGAAGTTCACCGCGACGGCGAAGAGGGCCACGGAGCCGAACATGATCGCCACGTTGCGGCGCACCGCCGAGTCGTCGTGGACGAGTGGGGCCACCAGGGCCGACGCTCCGCCCACGAGGAGGATGTTGGCGATGTTGCTCCCGACGACGTTGCCGAGGATGAGGTTCGGGAAGCCGCTCACGGACGCGTGCAGGGAGACCACCAACTCGGGCAGCGACGTGCCGAACCCGACGACGGTGGCGGCGACCACG
Source organism: Gemmatimonadota bacterium (assembly GCA_030430625.1). GTDB lineage: Bacteria > Gemmatimonadota > Gemmatimonadetes > Longimicrobiales > Gaopeijiaceae > UBA2589. The sequence continues at coordinate 13,817 of JAUIKL010000057.1, read as the reverse complement.
ACCGGAGACACACGGAGCTTCCGCGCCAGACCGACGCTCCCCCGGACGAGCAGGTCCCCGCCCATCAGGAGGTAGATGAAGCCGGCGACCAGGTCGAGGTAGATCAGGGGGTCGCCCCCTCTTCCCTTCCGCGCACCCGTGCGATGGCGTAGAGCCGCCCACTCTCCGGATCGGGGTACGCGTTCCAGCGGAGACGCTTGTAGGACCCGTCGGCGCAGGCAAACCGGTTCGTGAACCGGATCGTCGGTGACCCCGCCGCCAGCCGCTCGATCTCGGCGCGCGTGGCGTCGCGATCATCCGGGTGCACCATATCCATGAAGGGCACGCTCAGGAGCTTCTCCTCCGGCCACCCGAGCTCTCGCACGAACGCCTCGTTGATCTCCTTGAAGTACCCGTCCGTGGAGGCCATGCACAGCAGGTCGATCGACCGATCGAAGAAGAGGCGATACTCGTCCAGAAGACCGACCTGGGTCTGGAGTCGCTCGGCCATCTCGTCGAACGTCCTCGCCAGGAGGCCGACCTCGTCGCGGCGGTCGATCCCGCTTCGTGTCTCCAACTTCCCTTCCCCGATATCCTCCGCGGCCTCGGCCAGACGGGTGATGGGTTGCGCGAAGCGGATTCCGACGAAGGTGCCCACAGCGATGGCGAAGGCGGCCAGCGTCACCGCCAGCCGAATCATGTCGTCACGAATGTCCGCGATCGGCTCGACATGTTCGGACTCGTCGAGCTTCACGACGATACCCCACCCGGGAGAGGCGATGCGGCGGGTCGCTGCCCACACGGAGACTCCGCGGTAGTCGATGAGCTGACCGGTGGTGCGAATCTCGTCACCTCCGAGCGCGCGAAGAGCACCGTCTCCGTCGACGACCAGCCCACCACCGCCCCTTCCTTCCGGCGGAAAGCGGACCGGGTGAAGGGCTCGCACCGTACCGTCCGCCGCCTCCTCGACGACGAGGGTCTCTCCGGTCTCACCCAGACCGGCATAGTTCAACGACAGACGCGCGATCTCACCGGCTCCCAACACCGCGCGGACCGTACCCAGGTAGTCGGTGTCCACCATGACCGGCGCGTCCCAGACGACCGACACCCGGCCGTCCGCCCCGAAGCGCGCACCACGGTAGGTCACCCCGTTCGGTCGCGGCTCGACGAGCGGTCCCGTCCGAGCACCGGAACCGGTCACGAAACGGCCATCGGCACCGTAGACGGCGAGTTCCCGGAAGAGCGCGGAGGCTCCCGCAGCGTCGGTGAGCTGCTGCTCGATCCTGGCCGCCGCCGCGGCCGACCCGGTCCCCTCGTACTCGGCCAGGCCGAGGCGCACCTCGCTTCGAGACGCCACGAGCGCCACTCGATCCATCCAGCCGGCGACCACCCGCTCCACGGCCGCGGCCTTGAGATCGGCGACACCCTCGAGCTGTGCGACCCTGCGCTCGCGGAGATCGATCTCCACCGCTCGATAGGTGACCAGCCCGAGAGCGAACATGCTCGCGAGCGACACCGAGACCAGTGCGAAGACCAGCTTGGTACGGATATCCACCTTCGGCTTCCTCTCCTACTCCCCGCCGAAGTGGAATTCGAAACGGGGCGTATATCGCTCCACCGACCGGTAGGGGTCGGGCCATGGAAGTGTGTACCCCAACATGTGCGCCGCGTGTCGCGTCCAGTACGGATCGAAGAGATGGGCGCGAGCGATCAGACACAGATCGGCCCGTCCCGCGGCGACGATCGTGTTCACGTCCATCCACGACGAGATGTTGCCGACGGCCATCGTGGAGATCCCCACCTCGTGACGGATGCGGTCGGCGAAGGGGGTCTGCCAGAGCCGACCGTAGACGGGCTTCTGGTGGGGAACGGTCTGCCCTGAGGACACGTCGATCACGTCGCAGCCACGCTCGCGGAGCAGCTGTGAGATCCGAACGGTCTCGTCGGGCGTCACACCACCCGGCGCCCAGTCGACCGCACTCAGGCGAACACTCATCGGCCGTTCGTCAGGCCACACGGCCCGACACGCGTCGAACACCTCCAGCGGATATCGCAGTCGGTTCTCGAGCGATCCCCCGTACTCGTCCGAGCGCTCGTTCGTGAGCGGTGAGATGAAGGAGGCCAGCAGGTAGCCGTGGGCCATGTGGACCTCGAGCAGGTCGAAGCCGGCCTCGATCGCGTACTCGGTGGCCCGCACGTATTCGCTTCGGACCTCGTCCATCTCGAACCGGGTCATCTCCCGCGGAGTCTGCGACCGTCCCGGGTAGTAGGGGATCGGGGAGGCGGAGACGATCTCCCAATTGCCGTCGTCCAGCGGCTCGGAGTCCCCTTCCCACAGCTGCTTGGTCGAGCCCTTTCGTCCTGCATGCCCCAACTGGACGGCGATCTTCGCTTCGGAGTGTCGGTGCACGAAGTCGGTGATCCGCTTCCACGCGCCCACGTGCTCCGGAGCGTACAGTCCGGCACATCCCGGGGAGATCCGCGCGGCAGCCGAGACATCGGTCATCTCGGCGTAGACCAACCCCGCCCCCCCGATCGCGCGCGACCCGAGGTGCTGCATGTGCCAATCCCCGACGACGCCGTCGACCGCCATGTACTGACACATCGGCGACACGACGACCCGGTTCGGGATCACGAGCTCCCGGAGGCGGAAGGGGGTGAACATCGGCGGCGGTGGAGGTGAATTCGGCACCGTCCGACCGGTTTGCACCTCGGCCTCGGCGGCCACCCATCGATCGACGCGAGCCAGGAAGTCCGGGTCGCGAACCCGCAGGTCCTCGTGGGTGATCCGCAGGCTGCGGGTCAGGAGGGTGAAGGCGAACTGGACCGGATCCAGGTCGGTGTAGCGCTCGGTGGCCTCGAACCACTCCAGACTCGCCTGCGCCGCCCGCTGGAGCGACTCCACGGCGGGTCTGCGTTCGGCCTCGTACGAGGCGAGCGCATCGGACACGGAGTCGGCTTCGACGATCGCGTCCCGGAGGGCGATGGCGTCGAGCATACCGAGCCGGGTGCCCGACCCGACGGAGAAGTGCGCCGTGTGCGCGGCGTCACCGATCAGGACGACGTTGCCGACCGCCCATCGCTTGCAACGGATCGTCGGGAACTGCCGCCAGACGCTCCGGTTGACGACCAATTCGTGACCGTCGAGTTCCTCGCGGAAGAGTTCGGCGCAGTAGGCAGCGGCCGCGCCTTCGTCATCCTCGGGCAGGCCGGCCGAGCGGAACGTCTCCTCGGTGCACTCGACGATGAAGGTCGAGCGGCCCGGCTCGTACTGGTACGCGTGCACCCTCCACAGACCGTGCTCGTTGGCCCGGAAGTGGAAGGTGAACGCGGGGAACGACTTCGTCGTGCCCAACCAGACGAAGCGGTTCGGGCGCCAGTCGATGGTCGGCTCGAGGTGGTCCGCGAGCGCGGTCCTCAACCGGGAGTTCGCCCCGTCCGCTGCAACGACGAGGTCGTACCCGGGCACGTTCCCGGAGGCGTCCGGCAGACCCTCGAACTCGGACTCGAAGCGAAGGTCGACCCCGAGCGCCGTCGCCCGGCGTTGTAGAACGGTCAGCAGCTTCTGGCGACTCATCCCGGAGAAGCCGTGACCGGTCGACGTCACGGTCGAGCCACCGTAGTGGACGTCGATGTCGTCCCAGCGGACGAAGTGGTCCGTGACCGCCCGATACGTCTCGGCGTCCGCGCTCTCGACGTCGGCGATCGTGGCGTCCGAGAACACCACACCGAAACCGAAGGTGTCGTCGGCGCGATTGCGTTCGATGACCGTGATCTCGGCGTCCGGGATCGCTCGCTTCACGAGGATCGAGAAGTAGAGGCCCGACGGCCCTCCCCCGACGACGAGGATCTTCACTCGGCGCCGCCCTCCCCCGAGCCGGGCTCCCGTCCGTCGGACGCCCGCGCGTCGGCCAGAAGCCGACCCGCCACGATCAGGTGTTGGATCTCCGTGGTCCCCTCGTAGATCCGGAGAGCACGGACGGACCGGTAGAGGTGGTCGACCGGGTGGGCCGCCATGACACCTCGACCCCCGAGGATCTGAACCGCGTCGTCGATGATGCGCTGCGCCGCCTCGGTCGCGAACGCCTTCGCCATGGCGGCCTCGATCGTGATGCGGTCGGCGCCGGCATCCTTCTCGTAGCCTGCGCGGTAGACCAGGAGCCGTGCGGCGGCCAGATCGATGGCCATGCGGCCGAGCTTGTCCTGGATGATCTGGAAGTCCGCGATCGGTTGTCCGAACTGCTCGCGGGAGCGCGCGTGCTCCACCGCCTCGCCGAGCGCACGGCGGGCCATGCCACACGCGGCGGCCCCCACGGTCGGGCGGAGTTGGTCCAGGGTGGCCATGGCCAGCATGAAGCCCCGGCCCTCGTCCCCGACCCGAGCCGACTCGGGGACCCGACAGCCATCCATCCGGATCTCCCCCAAAGGGTGCGGCGCGCTCATGACCTGCGCACCCGCGAAGTCCAGTCCCGGTGTGTCCGCCGGCACGAGGAAGGCCGAGATCCCCCGGTTGCCGGCGGCCGGGTCGGTCGAGGCGAAGATCACGTAGAAGTCGGCGATCCCCGCATTGCTGATGAACCACTTGTGACCGTCGAGCACGTACTCGTCCCCGTCCCGGACGGCGCGGGTGCGCATCGCACCCACGTCCGAGCCGGCCTCGGGTTCGGTCAGCGCGAAGGCGCCCATGGCCTCCCCGGCCACGGCAGGGCCGACCCAGGTCGAGCGCTGTGCGTCCGACCCCGCCAGGAGGAGTGGAGTGACACCCAACCCCTGGAGCGCGAACACGGCGTCGGCCAGGGGCGAGTACTCTGCGACGACCTCGCGGGTCAGACAGCAGCCCCGCAGGTCGCGAGCTTCGATGGGAGCGAACAGCCCCGCCGCACCCATCTCACTCAGAAGCGCACGGGCCTCCGTCCTGGCCGCCGCATCGTCGTGAGGGGGCGTCCGGCCTCCGAGGATGCGCTCGGCTTCGACCCGCGCGCGGTCGGCCCAGCTGTGGTGCGCCTCGTCGAGGAAGGCGCGGACGGCGTGCTCGTTGTGCATGCGTCTCTGGCCTAGAGGAAGCGGGCGTCGCGCTTCTCGACGAAGGCGTCGTACGACTCGCGGAAGTCGGGGTGCAGCATGAGGGCCGCCTGGATCTGGGCCTCGGCTTCGAGTGCCCCGGCGAGATCCATACTGGCCTCACGATTCAGAGAGTCCTTGGTGATCTCGAGGGCGAAGGACGGCCCCCTGGCCAACTTCCCGGCGAGGGCGTGGGCAGCGGACAGCGCCTCCCCGTCCGGCACGACGCGGTTGTACAGCCCGATCCTGTGGGCCTCCTCGGCGGAGATGAAGTCTCCGGTCATGAGCAGCTCGCTCGCCTTGCCGAGGCCGACGATACGCGGAAGCATCCACGCCGCGCCCATGTCGGCGCCCGAGAGACCGACCCGCGTGAAGAGGTAGGCGATCTTGGCGGACTCCGCCCCGACCCGCATGTCACACGCGGTGGCGATCACCGCCCCCGCCCCGGCCACGGTGCCGTTCAGGGCTCCGATCACCGGTTTCCGGCAGCGCCGAATCGCCAGGATCAGGTCGCACGTCATCCGGGTGAACTCGAGCAGTCCGCGCATGTCCCGTTCGAAGAGCCGGCCGATGATGTCTTCGACGTCCCCACCTGTACAAAAGCCGCGCCCGGTCCCGGTGAGGACGATGACGCGCACCGACTCCTCGTCGTGGAGGGCGTAGAACGCGCGTCTCAGCTCGTCGTAGACCTCGAAGGTCAGCGCGTTGAGCCGATCGGGACGATTCAGCGTCAGGGTGGCCACGCCGGTCTCGGCGTCGACGTCGTAGAGAAAGGACTTCGGTTCGAACATCGTGGTCACTCGACCGGAGCGATGACGGCGGTGGCCTCGATCTCGACCTTTCCGCGGGGGTCGACCAGGCGGGACACCTCCATGAGGGCCATGGCCGGGAAGTGCTTGCCCATCCGAGCGCGGTACACCTCACCCACCGGCTTCCGTAGCGACCGGTAGGCATCGAGGTCCGTGACGAAGACGGTCATGCGTCCGATCGACTCGGGTCCACCGCCGGCCTCGGTGACGACCAGGAGCATCTTCTCGAGAGCGATGTCGAACTGCTCGACGAAGTCGTCCGTGGTCACGACCCCCTCTGCGTTCGCGGCGTCCTGGCCGGCCACGAAGAGGACCCGGCCTCCCGCCGGCGCCAGCATGCCGTTCGTCCACCCCTTCGGGGGGCCGAGCGGCTCGGGGTTGATGGCCTCGAATGTCACGGTGTTTCGGTCCCGTCCATGACGACGAGTTCTCCCGTTCGCGACCCGGCGTCCTCCAGGCACAGCTCCAAGATCTGCTCCGCCACCTCGTGCGCTCGGATCAACCGGGGTTGGTTGGCCTGTTCGAGGATGGCCGCGGTCGCCTCCTGCCAGGTCATGCCGGTCAGATGCATGATCCGCGAAATCGTCTCGTCCGTGAGGGGGGTATCCACGTACCCCGGGCAGACGGCGTTGACGGTGATCCCGGTCCCCTTCGCCTCGATGGCGAGGGCCTTCGTGAAGCCGACGACCGCGTGTTTGGCCGCCACGTAGGCCGAGATGTACTTGTCGCCCTCGAGGCCGGCGATCGACGCGACGTTCACGATCCTTCCCCACCTGCGCTCGGCCATCTTCTCGTACACCGCCTGGGTGCAGAGGAAGGTGCCTGTGGCGTTCACGTCGAGGATGTGCTGCCACTCCGCGTGCGTGATCTTCGGCAGCGGGTTCGAGGTGGCGGTCCCCGCGTTGTTCACCAGGATGTCGATACGGCCCATGGCCTCCGTAGCCGAGAGCGCGAGGTCCCGGACCTGCCGAGGGTCCGTGATGTCACAGCGAAAGGCGAAGGCCTCCTGGCCCTTGCTCCGCATCTCCGCTGCGATCTCGACCACCTGCGTCTCGTTGCGGGCAGCGAGCGACACCTTGGCCCCCGCATCCGCGAGTGCCATGGCCGCCGCGGCGCCGATCCCGCGGCCGCCTCCCGTCACCAGGGCGTTGTAGCCCTCCAGTGAACTCATTCCACCTCCTCCATGACCGCGTCGGCCAGTAAGCGCCCCAGCGTATTCACCGTCTCCCGCCCTTCCTCCGCAGTCGCCTCGGCTGGCCAGCCGAAGTAGGCGTCCGGTCCCCCGGCGGCCTCGAACGTCTCGTGGCCGTCCCGAATCGCCGTGGAGAGACTCGACGGGTTCGGCTCGAGTCCCTCCGCCACCTGCGCCCGATAGAGACCGGGTGTCTCCGCGCGCACGATGCTGCCCTCGAAGCGCCCGGCGTGACACGCTCCGGTCTGGAACTCCTCGGTCAACTCCGCGGCCACGGAGCGGCGTGTGAGGTCGAGCAGGACGATGCGGCCCCCATCCGGGGGGGCAGAGGCCGCCTCGTGAAGGCACCTCAGGTGCGCGGGGTCGAGATGCGCGTTCGCTATCGCCAGAGTCGTGATCTCCTGTTTCGTCAGCGCCACCGCGATCTGCAGAATCAGGTCGCGAACCGTGCCGGGATCGACGCCGACGGTACCGGGGAAGTTATGGGCGAACCCGGCTGCGGTGTACCACAACGGCGGGAGCACGTACGCTGTGCGCCCCGCGGCCTCGAGTCGCTCGACGCACGCCCTGGCCATCGCCTCGGCGATGACCACGTCGGTGCCCAGCGGGAGGTGGGGCCCGTGGGCCTCGACCGCGCCGACCGGGAGAACCGCCACGGTGCGGGGATCCCGCCCATCTCGAACCTCTTCCCACGTCATCTCGGCGAAGGGTCGTGACATCGGGGCAGGAATCCTCGGAGGGGGGCGGATTGACCACCATTCTAGCGGTCCCCTATCGTGACGCCATGACCCCGGATCCAACCCCCAGCGCAAACATCTACGGCACCTTTCTCGGGGCTCGCATCTCGGAGGGCCGAGGATCCCGGCGCGCCCTGCTGACCGATGCGGGTTCGTGGTCGTATGCAGCGGTCCACGAGCGCGCAGGGCGCTACGCCTCGCTCCTGGCGGCTGAAGGAGTCGAACCCGGGGACCGAGTACTCGTGGCACTCCCCGACGGCGTCGACTACGTGGCGGCTCTCTTCGGGATTCTCCGGAGGGGCGCCGTCGTCGTGATGGTGAATCCGCACCTCTCCGACGAACAGGTCCGGTACTTCTTCGACTACACGACACCGGTGCTGGCGCTCGTGGACCGTGCATGTCGATCGACCTTCGAGACCGCGGCCGCCGAGGCCGATCACCGGCCCCGTCTCGTGGCGATCTCGGAAGGGGAGGTCGAGGCACTCCTCGAGGGGATGGAGCCCGACCCTCCGGTCCACCCCTCCGCGCCCGACGACGCGGCCCTCTTCCTCTTCTCGGGAGGCACGACCGGACACCCCAAGGCCGTCGTGCAGACGCACCGGTCGTTCGCCAACACGACCGAACTGTACGGGCAGCGGGTCCTTGGCATGACCGAAGACGACGTGACCCTGTCGGTGCCGAAGCTCTTCTTCGGCTACGCCACGGGCACGAACCTCTTCTTTCCCTTCTCCGTCGGCGCGACGTCGGCACTCTTTCCCGACCGCTGCACCCCGGAGGAACTTCTCCGCCGAATCGAGGCGTGGCGCCCCACGGTCCTCGTGAACGTCCCGACGATGGTGAACAAGGTGCTGGAGTACGAGGGCGTCGAAGGGGCGGACCTCTCGTCGCTCCGACTCGCGACTTCGGCGGGGGAGGCGCTTCCCGAGGAGTTGCACCGACGGTGGAACGAGCGTTTCGGCGTACCTCTCCTCGACGGCCTCGGCACGGCCGAGATGTGGCACATCTTCGTGACGAACCGCCCCGACGACGTCCGACCCGGTACGCTCGGCCGAGTCGTGGAAGGCTTCGAGCTTCGGGCCTGTGACGACGGGGGCCACGACGTCCCGCCGGGTGAGGTCGGCGTGATGCGCGTCCGCGGGGACTCGCTGGCGCTGGGCTACTGGCAGGACGAGGAGAAGAGTCGCGCGGCCTTTCGAGACGGTTGGTACGTCTCCAGCGACATGATCAGCATCGACCGGGACGGATACGTGACCTACGGGGGTCGGGCCGACGATATGCTGAAGGTCAGCGGGAAATGGCTCTCTCCCAAGGAGCTGGAGAACTGCCTCCTCGAACACGCCGGCGTCCGAGAAGCGGCCGTGGTCGGGGCGAGGACCGCGGAGGGGCTGGTGAAGCCATCCGCCTTCGTCGTACCGACCGATCCCGGTATGGTCGGGCCGGCGTTCGCGGAAGAGCTTCAGGAGTGGGCACGCGAGCGCCTGGAGCCGTACAAGTACCCCCGCACCGTCACCTTCATGGACGACCTGCCGCGCACCCATCTCGGGAAGGTGGACCGGGGCAAGCTGAGCCGGAACGGCTGACTCGACGGCCGCCATGACCCAGCCCCTGACACTCCTTCTCTGTCTTCCACTCGTCACGGGGTGGACGCCGCCCTGGGGACGTGACGGTCACGAGATGGCGGCTCGGGCCGCGATGGAGGTCCTCCCGGCCGAGGTGCCGACCTTCTTCCACGAGGCGACCGACCAGTTGGTGTGGCTCGATCCCGAGCCCGATCGGTGGCGTGACCGGCGCTACCGCGCCATGGACGAGGCGTGGGCGTACGACCACTACATCGACTTCGAGAACATCCCGGAAGGCGCGCTCGACGCCCCCGACCGCTTCGGGTACCTCGGAGAACTCTACGCGGCCGGCCTCCGCAACCCGGCCCGGGACGGCGGCTTCCTTCCCTACCGGATCGAAGAGTTGTACCAGCGCCTGGTAAACGGCTGGCGTCGCTGGCGCTCGGCTGCGCCCGGGTCCGACGAGCGGGCGTGGCTCGAGGCGCGGATCATCAACGATGCAGGGATCCTCGGGCACTACGTGACCGACGGCTCGCAGCCCCACCACACGACGATCCACTTCAACGGGTGGGACGAGGACACCCCGAATCCCGAGGGCTTCACCGAAGAGCGGGGCTTCCATTCGCGATTCGAGAGCGGCTTCGTGTCGGCCCACCTCGAGCAGGGTGATGTCCGCGAGCACACGTCGCAGCCCGGCAACGCCCCGTCCGACGTTCGCTACGAGGTCCTGAACTTCCTCTTCGAGTCCCACGAAGAAGTCGAGACGTTGTACCGGGTGGACCGGGATTTCGGCTTCGAACCCCGAGGTCGTCCCGCCCCCGAGGCCCACGCGTTCGCCGCGGAACGGCTGGGAGCCGGCGCCACGATGCTGGCCGAGCTCTGGTGGTGGGCATGGCTGGAGAGCGCGGACTGACGTCAGGCGGTACGTTTCCGACCAGGACGATGTACGACGGCCGTGGCAGCGCGTTCGGAAACCTCGGGCGCGACCACGTCGTCTTGAGTGGCGCGAGGGATGTGACCCGGGATGGGAGGTGGATGGTGAGCGAAGATCAGGCTCCGCACGAGAGCGAAAGCTCGTTCGAGGCGCTGGACCCGCGCCTGACGATCTTCGCGCTCGCGAACGGCATGGACCTCGTGAAGGAACCGGCCGCCCGCCGGCTCGTCTGGTTCTCGGACCGACTGGAGCGGGGGATTCTGATCGGCGTCGACGGCCAGGGCGCCTTCGCCGTGCACGTCATCGCCTGGAAATCGGGAGATACGGACACACTCGTGAGTGAGGCGGTAGCCGATGGCGCGGACCGCTCGACCGTCGAGAACGCACTGGCCAGTGCCATCGAGCGAGCCAACGAGTTGAGGCTCGGATAGCCGGACCCCTTGCGTCGTTGAGCGCCAGCCGACCGAAACCGTAGGTTGGTGCCCATGACCCACTACACGATTTCGCCGCACGTGCGCGGCCTCGTCGGAGCCCTGCTCCTCGCCGTCGTCACGGCCCCTCCCTCCCACGCCCAGACCGTCGGTGGCGTCGAGCTCATGGAGCTGACGATCGCCGAGGCCCACGAGGCGATGCTGGCAGGGACGCTCACCGCCCGCGCTCTCGTCGAGGCGTACCACGAGCGGATCGACGCGTACGACCGCAACGGCCCGACGATCAACGCGCTGATCCTGGTGAACCCCCGGGCGCTCGCGCGGGCCGACTCGCTCGACCGCGAGCTGCGCCGGACCGGCGCCCTCACCGGCCCCCTCCACGGCATCCCCTTCATCGTGAAGGACAACTACGACACGCACGACATGCCGACGACCGGGGGCTCGGCATCCCTGGCAGGATCACGGCCTGCGGACGATGCCTATCAGGTCCGAAAGATCCGCGAGGCCGGAGCCATCGTGCTCGCGAAGTCGAACCTGGCGGAATTCGCTTTCACGGCCCTCGAGACCGTGGGATCGATGCTCCCCGGTTGGACGTTCAACCCCTACGCCCTCAACCGTGTCACCGCGGGGTCGAGCGGGGGCACGGCCGCGGCCGTGGCCGCCAACTTCGGCCTGATCGGCCTGGGCACCGACACCGGGAACTCGATCCGGGGCCCGTCGAGTCACAACGCTCTCGTCGGTATCCGGTCGACCCAGGGGCTGACGAGCCGTGACGGGATCATGCCCCTGTACGCGCACCGTGATGTCGGAGGCCCCATGGCCCGGACGGTCGAGGATGCCGTGCGCGTCTTCGACGTGATTGCCGGGACCGACCCGGCGGATGCGGTGACGGCCGAGGCCGACGCCCGTCGGGACGACTCCTACCTCGACGCTCTGACCACCGATCTGGACGGAGTCAGGATCGGGGTCGTCGGTCAGATCGCGTACACCCGAACGGCCGACGTCGAGATCCTGATGCGCTTCGGGGAGGCCTTCCAGGACCTCGAGCGCCTCGGCGCGACCGTGGTTCGCGACTTCTGGATCGAGGACCTCGACGAGCTCCGCAGTGGCACGGGGTGCCCCCGTTTCCGCTACGACCTCGAGCGATACCTGGCGGACATCCCGGACCCACCCTACCGCACGTTGGCGGAGATCGCCGAGAGTGGGCAGGTGTACCGCACGGTGATGCCGTCGGTCGAGCGCTTCCTCCGGGTCGAAGGCGACCCCGAGACAGACGCACAGTGCATCCGGGGCCGGGAGAAAGAGGCCGAATTCCGTGCCGGACTTCGGGCCGCCATGGAGGAGTACGACGTCGACGCCCTGATCTACCCGAGCTGGAGCAACCCGCCCCGGCTCGTCGGCGACATGACGACACCGCACGGGGACAACAGCCAGTACCCGGCACCTCCGACGGGCTTTCCGGCGCTGACGGTGCCGATGGGTTTCGTGCGGGACGGGACGCTGCCCGCAGGACTCCAGGTCCTGGGGGACGCCTGGGACGAATCCACGCTGATCCGGATCGCGTACGCATACGAACAGGCGACGCGGCACCGGAAACCACCGCCGACGACGCCTCCACTGATGCGCTGACGACGAGGGGTTCATGCCCACGAGCAGGTCCGACACGGAGTCGAAGAACCCCGACCTGACCCCGGGCCCGGTAGCCGAGAAAGACCGGATCGAGGCACTCGACGTGCTCCGAGGGGTGGCGGTACTCGGGATCCTGACGATGAACATCGGCAGCTTCTCGATGCCGTCGGCCGCCTACTTCGACCCGACCGCGTGGGGGGATCTGAGTGGGTTGAACGGGTGGATCTGGCGGGTCACCCACGTAGCCGCCGACCTGAAGTTCATGGCCATCTTCTCGATGCTCTTCGGGGCGGGCATCGTCCTGATGTCCGAGCGGCGTTCGGCCCGCGGGTTGGGGGCCGCAGGGCTCCACTACCGGCGGATGTTCTGGCTTCTCGTCTTCGGCCTGGCCCACGCGCACCTCCTCTGGTACGGGGACATCCTCGTCTGGTACGCGCTCGTGGGATCCCTCGTCTTCTTCATGCGAAACCGACGCCCCCGCACCCTGATCGTGGCCGGCGTCGTCCTCCTCCTCATGGGGTGGGGGCTCACGTCCAGCATCGGGCTGACCTGGGACTCGTGGAGCCCGGAGGATCGGGCCGAGATGCTGGCGGAGCTCGAACCGAGCGAGGCCGCCAAGGCCGACGAGGTCGAGACGTACCGGAGCGGCTGGTGGGCGCAGATGGAGCACCGCAGCAGCCAGGCCCTCGAGATGGAGACGGTCACCTTTCTCTTCTGGGCGCTCTGGCGCGTCTCGGGCCTGATGCTGCTCGGAATGGCGCTCTACAAACTCGGTGTCTTCTCGGCGCGCGCCTCGGTGAGAAGCTACGCGACGTTGCTCGCCATCGGCCTCGTCGTCGGAGTCCCGGTCGTGGCGTACGGCGTCCACTGGCAGTTCGCCAACGGATGGGAAGCGCCGGGGTACTTCGTGGTCGGAACCTCGTTCAACTACCTGGCCAGCCCCCTCGTCGCGCTCGGGTGGGTGAGCCTCGTCATGCTCGTCGTGAAGGCCGGCGCCCTGACGTCGGTCACGGACCGATTGGCGGCCGTGGGACGGATGGCGTTCACGAACTACATCGCCCAGACGGTGCTGTGTACGCTGCTCTTCTACGGTCACGGCTTCGGGCTCTTCGGCTCGGTCGACCGCACGGGACAGCTCGGTGTGGTCCTCCTGGTGTGGGCCGCCCAGCTGGCGTGGTCGCCCGTCTGGCTGCGCCGCTTCCACTTCGGCCCGCTCGAATGGGCGTGGAGATCGCTCGTGTACGGTGGAGGCCAGCAGCTGCGTCGAAGCGGGTGAGGCGCTCGGATGCTATCGTGACGCCCGACGATTCAGCGCCGTCCCGCCCCTGCCCCATGACCCGATGAACGACAAGACGACACTCGACCGCCGCGACTTCGTGCGCACCACAGCGGCCGGTGTAGCCGCAGCCGTGACTCCCACTGCCCTCGCTGCGGCCACGACTCCGATGTCGTCGGCCCCGGCCGTCCACCTCCGCCGAGCCCGGCC
>JAUIKL010000056.1 GCA_030430625.1 Gemmatimonadota bacterium | reverse complement strand
AGGAGTTGGCCCTTCAGATCGAGGCGCCCTCCGGCGCTCCCGCGGAGGGTCCGGCGTTCGAACAGGCCGCCGAACTACAGAGAGAAGACATGGAGCGCCGACAGCAGGTGTGGCGCTGGCTACTTCTAGCCGCCCTGGCGCTCTTCGCGATCGAGACGGTCGTGTCGAACTGGGTTTCGAGAAGGCCGGTAGGAGCCCCTGGCATAGCCGCGGGCTGACGAGATGGCGGGTGCCCGGCACCCGGTCGTAGCTTGGACAACGACGTAACGTGGAGAGGGACATGAGGGATTCAGAGCGGCAGCAACGGCAGAACCGGATCCTCGATGTCGTCCGTGGCGTCCGGTGGCGTTGGCGTGCGAGGCTCGCATTGCGGGGTCTCTTCTGGACCGCCGCGATCACGGGCCTGGTCCTCTTCGGCTCTGCGGTCGGGCTCGAACGGGCCCGCTTCTCGGCGGATGCGGTCTTCTGGCTCCGCGTCGCCACCTGGGGAACGGTCGTCGTCTCCTTCCTCTGGTTCGTCGTCCGGCCCCTACTCCGAAAGGTCACGGATGCGCAGGTCGCGCTCTACCTGGAGGAGCACGAACCGTCCCTGGAACACGCCGTCACCAGCGTCCTCGACGAAGGCTCGGGTGCCGCCTCACCGGAGCTGACCGACCGCGTGTCCGAGATCGCGCTGGAGCGGGCTCGGGAGGTGAACTACGGGCGACGCGTCGAGCAGAGCGGGCTGTACCGTTTCGCGGGTGCACTGACCGTGCTCGGGGTCCTGGCCGTCGGCGCGACGCTGCTCGGACCGGCGCACCTCCGCCACGGACTCTCGGCCCTGCTCTTCCCGACCACGGAAGCGGCTGCCGTGAACCCCTACTCCATCGCCGTCCGACCGGGTGACGTGACGATCGCCCGCGGCACCGATCAGATGATCACCGCCGAGCTCGGAGGCTTCGAGGCCGGGGACGCCTCGATCTTCACGCGCGGTGAGTCGGACGAGTCGTTCCAGCGGCTCAGTATGCTCCCCGGCATCGAGACCGGTTTCGAGGTCATGCTCCTCGGCGTCCCGGAGCCGACCGAGTACTTCATCGAGTCGTTCGGCGTCCGTTCACCGACCTTCACGATCGACGTCGCGGACCTGCCGTACGTCGATGCGATCGACATCACGTACCACTTCCCCCGCTACACGGGTCTGCAGCCGCGGCTCGTGGAGAACGGTGGTGATGTGGCGGCGCTGCCCGGGACGGAAGTCGAGCTGAGCGTCGTCCCGACGATGCTCACGCCGTCCGGCCGGCTTCTCATCGACGGCGAGCCCGTGACGGACTTCGAGGTCACCCCCGAGGGTGCGCTCACGACGCGCTTCACCATCCAGGAAGACGGCTTCTACTCGATCGAACTGGAGCGGGTCGACAACGGGGATCTCGTCCCTGCATCGCCCGAGTATCGCATCGACGTCCTATCGGACCTTCCGCCGGCCATCAACTTCTCGACGCCCGGCCGGGACATGCCCGCCTCCGCCATCGAGGAGATCTACCTCGAGATGACGGCGGACGACGACTACGGCATCGGGGACATCCGACTCGTGTACTCGATCAACGGAGCCGAAGAGGACACCGTGTCGGTCTTCCGCGGTCAGGGGGCGCCGCTTGCCGAGGTCTCCGTGGGCCACACCCTCTTCCTCGAAGAGTGGCCCCTCGAAGTCGGTGATCTGGTCTCGTACTACGCCGTGGCCCGGGACAACCGGATGGGCGCCGCCGGTGAGGTGACCAGCGACATCTACTTCCTCAACATCCGTCCCTTCGAACGGGCGTACCGCCAGGCCGAGGAGCAGGGTGGTGGAGGTGGCGGCGGCGGTGGCGGACAGGCCGAGACCGCGCTGTCCGATACACAGCGCCAGATCATCGCGGCCACCTTCAACCTGATCCGCCAGCGGGACACATACTCCGCGGAAGAGTTCAGCGAGAACGTCAACAGTGTGGCCCTGGCCCAGCAGCGGCTCCAGGACCAGATCCTGACGCTCCTCCAGCGGATGCAGAACCGGGGCCTGACCGAAACCGATCCGGGCTTCCGGGACGTGTCGGCCGTGCTGCCCCTGGCCGACTCTGCCATGACGCGGGCTCGGGCGGCGCTCGGTGAAGAGGAGCTGCGGGACGCCATGCCGCACGAGCAGGAAGCACTCCGTTACCTGCAGCAGGCCGAGGAGACCTACGAGACGTACGTCCAGCAGGGGCAGCAGCAGGCCGGCGGTGGTGGAGGCGGAGGCCAGCAGGCCGCCGACGACCTGGCCGACCTGTTCGAGCTCGAGCTAGACAAGATGAAGAACCAGTACGAAACGGTTCAGCGCGGCCAGCAGCAGCAGGCGGACAACCAGGTCGACGAGCTCATGGAGGAGCTACGGGAGCTGGCCCGACGGCAGGAACAGCAGGCCGAACGGCAGCGCCGAGCCGCCCAGAACCAGAGCGCCAACTCAGCCAACGGAGATGCGCAGCGGGAGCTCGCCGAGCAGACCGAGGAGGCCGCGCGTCAGCTTCAGCGCCTCGCTCGTGAGATGGGTGACCAGAACCTCGAGGAGACCGCACGGGACCTTCAGCAGGCCGCCGAGGCCATGCGCCAATCGGCGTCTTCGTCCGGCGCCCAGGCCACGGCCGACGCGAGTTCGGCGCTGCGCCGCCTCGAGGATGCACGGCGTCAGCTGCAGGAGTCGCGTTCCGAGCGCGCGCGGCGGGACGCCGAGGAGGCACTGCAGCAGGTCGAAGAGCTGCAGGCTCAGCAGCGTGAGGTTCAGCGTGACGTCCGCGACCTCCCGGTAGAGCGCAACGCCGAGCGTACGGAGCAGGTCAACCAGCTCCGGGAGCGCAAGGACCAGATGCACGAGGTGGTGCAGGACCTCGAGCGTCGGCTCAACGAGGCGGCGACCAACGGGCAGGCCGACAACCCCGAGGCCGCGCGCGAGTTGGCTCGTGCGGCCGACTTCATCAGCGAGTCGAAGCTGAAGGAGAAGCTCCAGTACACACGCGGGACCATTCAGCAGTGGGACCCGGAGTCCGCGGTCGTCATGGAGCTTCAGATCGAGGGAGATCTACAGGAGCTGCGGGATCGCCTCGAAAGCGCTCGAGACGCCGCTGCCGAAACGGCGCCGAACCCACTCCGTGACGCACTGGACGACACGCGCGACCTCGTTCGGGGCATGGAGGCGATGGACCGCCGGCTGAACGAGCCAGGGCAGCAGCAGGGTCAGCAGGGTCAGGAAGGCCAGCAGGGCGGTCAGGACGGACAGCAGCCCGGTCAGGAGGGCCAGGAAGGCCAACAGGGTGAGGGCCAGCAGGGCCAGGGCCAGGAAGGCCAGCAGGGCGAAGGCCAGCAGGGTCAGGGCCAACAAGGTCAGGGTCAGCAGGGCGAAGGCCAGCAGGGTCAGGGCCAAGAGGGCCAGCAGGGCCAGGGCGGCCAGCAGGGTCAGGGCGGAAACATGGACCAGCGTGGCGGCGGCGGTGGCAGCGACGGCCTCGTCGGCGACCGGTACGCCGGGTCGCCCTTCGGAGGTGCCACCCGGGGTGAGCCCCGGACCTTCTCACCCGAGGAGATCCGTCAGTTCCAGTCCGAATTCCGGGAGCGCGGTGAGCAGATGAACGAGCTGCGCAACGAGCTTCGTGAGGCCGGGCGCGAGACGGATGACATCGACTCCGTCCTCCAGACCCTCGCACGCTTCCAGGACGACGACCTCTTCGCGGATCCGGAGGCACTGGCCAGCCTGCACGACGACATGCTCACCCGGCTGAAGCGGGTCGAGTTCGGTCTGCGGCGCGACGTCGAGGGCGAGGCCGACCGCCTCGCGACGCTCAACGGCGCGGACGAGGTGCCGGACGGCTACCGGGGACTCGTCGAGGAGTACTACCGGGAGCTGGCTCGCAGCGGCAGCACGCGGCCGCCCGGTGGGCGCTAGTCCCGCACCCGAAGCAGAACGGGCGAGCCCGAATTACTCGCCCGAGGCCGAGGAGCCCCCTTCCAACGGGAGGGGGCTCCCGTCGTTGGGGGACTCGAGGAGGGGGTCGTCGTCGGCGGCCCGCGCCAGAGCCAGCATCCCCGACGAGCAGCCGGCACCGGCCAGGCCGAAGACGCCCGCGAGGATCGGAAGGTTCTCGAGAAAGCCCGGCCCCTCGGCCACCACCGAGACGATCCCGACGAACAGGACGGAGAGGATCAACCCGGCGGCCGCACCCCATCCGGCCGCCCGCCCCATCGTGATCTCCTCGAGGCGGCGACTCCGACCGATCAAGCCCAACACACTCGAGAAGACGAGACCGCCCCCGAACCCGATCGCCCCGAAGCCGATCGGATAGGGCACATCGGCACCGGTACTTCCCGTGAGGAGGAGGAGTGTCAGCATCATCACCATGCCGGCGCCGAACCACGCGGCACCCCACGTCAGCCCCGTGACGACCGCAGCGCGAAGCCACCTCATCGAGTCGTTCATCCGAATGCGCCGTCCTCTGGTCCCAGGTGGTGTGGCCTGCCCATCAACTTTGCGTCGCAAAGTCCGTGTCCGTCAAGACTCTCACTCCACATCGAGAAGACCACGTCGTGCTCTTGATTGCTTGACAAACATCTTTGTCAAGGCAATTCTATCCTTCGGTAAGGCACGAAGGAGAGAATCCGATGGCAGCGCTCGAGATCTTGCAGAGTCCCGTGGCGGCCACGGCGGTCATGCATCCGATCCGTCGACAGGTCCTGGCGACTTTGGCCGAGCCCGGTTCGGCCACGACCGTCGGCGCGACGCTCGGACTCTCACGACAGAAGGTCAACTACCACCTGCGTGCGCTCGAAGAGGCGGGGTTGCTCGAGCACGTCGAGGACCGCCGAAAGGGCAACTGCACCGAACGCGTGGTCAGGGCCACGGCTCGGCACTACGTCATCGCCCCCTCGGTGCTCGACGAGCTTCAGGCATCACCTCCCGAGACAGCCGATCGCTTCTCGAGCGATCACCTGGCAGCCGTGTCGGCACGAACGCTCTCCGAGTTGGCGGAGCTGCGAAGCCGGGCCGACGCGGCCGGCAAGCGGCTCGCAACGCTCAGCATCGAAACCGCTGTCCGCTTCGCTTCGCCCGATCGCCAGCAGGCGTTCGCCGACGAGCTCGCCCGGTGTGTGGCCGAGCTCGTCTCCCGATACCACGACGAGTCGGCTGACGACGGGCGGTGGTTCCGTGCCGCAGTCGGCGTTCACCCCGCGCTCAGGGAGCGCGCCGAGGAGGTACATGAATGACGGAGAAGAACCAGAAGACGATCGACGTCACCCAGGTGATCGATGCCTCTCCCGAGGATGTCTGGGCGGCCCTGACGACGGTGCACGGACTGAAGCAGTGGTTCGTGGTCGACGCCCGGATCGATCCGAAGGTCGGAGGCAACATCTGGATCTCCTGGGGCCCGGGCTCCGAGGGAGAAGCACCCATCCACGCGTGGGAGCCGAACCGGCACTTCGGATGGACCGAGAACTACGGCGACGACGAGGAGGGTCGGCCCATTCGTGTTCTGGTCGACTTCGAGATCGAAGGCCGAGACGGCCACACCACCCTCCGCCTCGTGCAATCCGGATTCACGGCGGGGGGCGGCTGGGACGAGATGTACGACGCGCTGACCGACGGTTGGACGTACTTCCTGTTCAACCTGTCCCACTACCTGGGCCGGCACGGCGGGAAACCTCGCGGCCTGGCCTGGAAACGAGCCAAGACCGACCTGGACAGGAAGGCCGCGTGGGATCGTCTCCTGACTACCGGTCTCGTGCACGCCGGGAATGGCGGCGACGCCGGTGCCGTCACACTGGAGGCCGAGACGCCCGCGCAGATCGTCTCGTCGCGACCGGGCTATCACTTCGCGGCGACGCTCCCCGAGCTGGACGACGCCCTCCTCTTCGTCGAAGTGGAGGGGAAACACATCGGCTTCTGGCTGAGCACCTATGGCCTCGCAGCGGAGCGGGTGGGTGCGCTGCAGGGAGTTCTCGAAGAACGGGTCGCGGCAGCGTTGAGCGCGTAGGATGCCGGAGGCGGCGGGGTGGGAGCCCGCCCCGCCCCTCCGGCCCTCCAGCGTCGTCTGCGGTCCGGTTAGATTCCGCGCCGGTTCCCACCGTTCGTTGGAGTAACAAGGCGCCATGTCCGGACCGCAGTTCATCTACCACATGCACGGGCTCTCGAAGATCGTCCCGCCGAAGCGGGAGATCCTCAAGAACATCAACCTCTCGTTCTATCCCGGGGCCAAGATCGGCGTCGTCGGCTCGAACGGGTCGGGAAAGAGTTCGCTACTCAAGATCATGGCCGGCCTCGATACCGACTTCATCGGCGAGGCGTGGGCAGCCAAGGGCACCCGCATCGGCTACCTCGCCCAGGAGCCCGAGTTGGACGCCTCGCTGGACGTCCGCGGCAACGTCGAACTCGCCGTCGCCGAGACCCGGAACCTCCTGAGGGAGTTCGAGGCGGTCAGCCTCCAGTTCGGCGAAATCTCGACCGACGAAGAGATGAACGAGCTGATCGAGAAGCAGGCGAAGC
The DNA here is from genome assembly GCA_030430625.1 of Gemmatimonadota bacterium. GTDB lineage: Bacteria > Gemmatimonadota > Gemmatimonadetes > Longimicrobiales > Gaopeijiaceae > UBA2589. The sequence continues at coordinate 7,935 of JAUIKL010000056.1, read as the reverse complement.
TCCAGGATCGGATCGAGGCCGCCGGGGCGTGGGAGTTGGATCGCCGGATCGAAATCGCGATGGACGCACTTCGTCTCCCTCCGGGTGACGCCGATGTAACCACACTCTCGGGTGGCGAGCGCCGGCGAGTCGCCCTATGCCGCGTCCTGCTCGAGCAGCCGGACATGCTCCTCCTCGACGAGCCTACGAACCACCTCGACGCCGAGTCCGTGGCCTGGCTGGAGCACCACCTCGCGGCCTTCCCCGGTACGATCGTCGCCATCACGCACGACCGGTACTTCCTCGACAACGTGGCCGAGTGGATTCTCGAGTTGGACCGCGGCCAGGGGATTCCGTGGAAGGGCAACTACTCGTCCTGGCTGGAGCAGAAGCAGGAACGCCTTCGCCTGGAGGAGAAGTCCGAGTCGGCGCGCCAGAAGACACTCGAGCGCGAGTTGGACTGGATCCGAATGTCGCCCCGCGCGCGTCAGGCCAAGGGAAAGGCTCGGCTCTCCGCGTACGAGGACCTGCTGAATCAGGACGAGCGTGAGCAGATCCGGACCGCCGAGATCCTCATCCCCAAGGGACCTAGGCTCGGCAACGTCGTCATCAAGGCGGAGGGTCTCAGCAAGGGATTCGGCGAGACGCTGCTCATCGACGACCTGTCTTTCGACGTCCCGCCCGGTGCCGTCGTCGGGATCATCGGCGGGAACGGCGCAGGTAAGACGACGCTGTTCCGGATGATCGTCGGTGACGAAACGCCGGATGCGGGCGCCCTGGAACGAGGGCAGACGGTTCAGCTGGCGTACGTGGACCAGTCCCGCGAGGAGTTGGACGGGGACAAGACCGTCTTCGACGAGGTGAGTGGGGGTGTCGACGTGCTTCAGTTCGGTCGAGCCGAGGTCAACCCACGGGCCTACCTGTCCTGGTTCAACTTCCGGGGCGCCGACCAACAGAAGAAGGTCGGGGTGCTGTCCGGAGGGGAGCGGAACCGGCTGCACCTGGCCAAGCTCCTCAAGGAGGGCGGCAACGTGATGCTGCTCGACGAGCCGACGAACGACCTCGACGTCGACACCCTCCGCGCCCTCGAGAACGCCATCCTCGACTTCGCGGGCTGCGTGCTGGTCATCTCCCACGACCGCTGGTTCCTGGACCGCATCTGCACGCACATTCTGGCCTTCGAGGGAGACTCGAGCGTCGTCTGGTTCGAGGGGAACTTCCAGGAGTACGAGGAAGACAAGAAGCGACGCCTCGGTGACGACGCCCTCCAGCCGAAGCGCGTGAAGTACCGCAAGCTCGTGCGGGACTAGATGCTACGCTTGTTCGGGGGTCGGCGAAGCCCCTAATCTTCGAGCGTCCTCGGCCTTCGGAGATCGTCGGTGGCTCGGAAGAGAAAGAAGTCCAGATCGAAGAAACGGAACCGTCCGACCGAGGCGGCCTCGCGCGCTGCGGATGTCCCCGACGATGAGGTCGAGGTCCGCAGTAGCGACGGGGAGCACCCGCCGGTCGACATCTCGCTCGACGGGGACGACGAAGGAATCGACGCGGCCTCCGTCGACCCGGTGGCCGTCGATGCCGTCTCCATCGATGAGGACGACGACTCGATCACGATCGTCTCACTGGACGAAACCGAGGGCGAGGACGTCGAGGCGCTGATTGCGCAGGCCATGGGTCTCGAACCCGACCCCGGCGAAGCCGGTGACGTGTCGGATCCCGACGAGGGTACGGCGGTGGGTAACTCTGCCGCGGCCGAGTCGGAGCGGGAGCCAGAGACCTCGGGTGACGTCCCGCAGGCTACGGGGGCGCCGACACCCGAATTGACGCCGGACGCCGCAGCCGCACTCCAGGCGCTGCGGTCGGAGGGAATCGGTCGGGGGCCGGTCGAGTCCATCCTGGACCTCGGGGAGGGGGGGACGCCCGAAGAACGGGATCGCCTTCTCCGAGCGGCGCTCGCGCACATCGAGATGCAGGATGCGGTGTACCGCGTCCCCACCACCACCGGTCGAAACCGCCGCTTCACGGCAGCGCTGACCTCGATCGTGTTGGTGGCCGCCCTGTGGGTCGCTGTCGCGCCGCCCAGCTTCCTCGTTCCCCCTACCGGCCCCGTCGTCAGCGAAGCCGACCTCACCCTCGGCGTGCGCTCATCGTTGTGGCTCCAGGCGCAGCAGGTGGAGGCGTTCCGGGTCGAGAACGGCCGGCTGCCCGCGACACTGGAGGAGGTCGGAGCCGCGTTCGGTGACATGAGATACGTCCGTTCCACCAACCGGCTGTACCAGCTCGTCGCCGTAGATCCCCAGGGGCGCTCGATCATGTACGACTCCGCGTCGCCCGATCCGGAGTACGACGCGATCGCCGATCGCTTCACGGCCATCCGGACGGAGGCGGGTTCCTGATGGAGGGCATCCGGCGGTACCTGAGCCTCATCGTCGCCATCGGACTGTTGATCGCGGCTGCGGTGAGACCGGTCCAAAAGGCGGCGGACTACGAGGCCCGACGCAGCCGGGCTTCGGCCCAGGTCGAGGCGCTCCGGCGTGCAGCTATGCAGCGAAGGGTCGACAACGGGGTGTGGCCCACACCGAGCAGTGCGGGGGAGATCCCACCCGAGGTGCTCGGGGCCTTCCCCGGAGACTCGGTGATGGCCGGAGAAGGGTACACACTCGAGTGGGACCTCATCGGACTCGTCGCATCGAGCGAGGCTCCACCGGCGGTAGAGCTCCCACCTCAAGCGATCGGTGTCGTCGACTCACTCCCCCCGATCGTCGTCGAGGTCGTCGACAGGTCCGGGGTGATCCATGTCCGCAGCGACGATCCTCGGATCCTGGCCGCGCTGCTGGACGAGTACCGCGGGGCCGGAGCCTTCGTGCGCGACTCAACCTGGTCCCTGGTGGTCCCGCCCGCGTCGTAGCCCGGCTGGAAGGACGCGTCGGATACGGGGGCTCCCGCGCGGGGCAAATCAGCCGATCTTTCGATGAGCCCAGAAGTCGCATCGAATCCAGATCGTAGCCGATGATCAACATCCAGAGCCGACCCGAAGTCTCGCCCGCGTCCGTTGCCGAGGCGCTGCGCGAACACTTCGGCCTGGAAGGCGAACTCAGCCCGCTGGCGGGTGAGCGTGACTCGAACTTCCGGGTCGATGCGGCGGACGGTACGCGGTACGTGGCCAAGGTCAGTTCGACAGCCGAATCGGAAGAGCTTCTGGAGATCGAGGCCGACCTGATGCGGCACGTGTCCGGCATCACGGGTTTCTCCCCCGCCCCGATCGCCTCGACGTCCGGGAAGCACATCGTCCATGTGCGTGGCGAGGACGGGCCCTTGCCGCTCCGATTGGTCGAGTACCTCGACGGAACACTCATGGCCTCGGTGCGCCCGAGGAGCGAAGGCCTCCTCTACGATCTGGGCGCACGCGTGGCCGACCTTGTGAGCGCGCTGGGCGCCTATCCCGACCATCCGCCGGCGCGGGTGGACTTCGAGTGGGCCCTCGGACGATCCGGGCTCGTCATGGAGCGCTGTCTCGAGCTGTTCCAGGGGGAAGAGCGCACCCTCATCGACGGCGTCTATGAGGGTTGGCAGATGAGGGAGCCCGACTTTCTCGGTCTGGGCTCACAGGTCATCCACGGAGACATCAACGACCACAACGTGCTCGTCTCGACGGGCGAGGACGGTCGGCGGAAGGTATCCGGGATCATCGATCTCGGAGACGCACATTCCGCCCCTCGTGTGTTCGATCTGGGCATCACCCTGGCCTACGCCGTCCTCGGGACGGACGATCCCCTGATGGCGGCCGCTGCGGTGACACGGGGTTTCCACGAGCGGACCCCGCTCTCCGAGGACGAAGCGGATGTCCTGTACGCCCTGCTCCGAGCGAGGCTCGGCGCGAGCGTGAGCATCTCCCGCTGGCGGGCCCACGAGGGTCAGGCCGACCCCTATCACACGGTATCCGAGCAACCCGCATGGGATACACTGCGGAAGCTCGCGCCAATTCCGCTTCCGCTGGCCGACGGGATTCTGAGAGACGCGTGTGGCCTCCCGGCCAGCCGCCGCAGCCCCGTCCTGGTATCCTGGCTGAAGGACCAACGGGTCGAGCCCGTCATGGAGCGCCCGACGGACGACGAGATGTGCGTCCTCGACCTGAGTGTGTCGTCACCTCTCCTCGACGGCCGGGACACGGACGACACGCCGAAGTTCACCCGCAAGACCTTCCGCCACATGGAGGACGTCGGCGCTTCGCTGGGGATCGGTCGGTATCTGGAGCCTCGTGCGTTCTACCTGACCGACCTTTTCGCCGGTCGGCCCGGTGACCCGCGGGAACGACGGACCGTACACCTCGGCATCGATGTGTTCGACCACGCGGGTGCGGAAGTCAGTGCGCCGCTGCCCGGCCGGGTGCACGCGGTTCGGGACAACGGCCAGAACCTCGACTACGGCCCGACGGTCATCCTCGAGCACGACGGGCCGACGGGTCCCTTCTGGACGTTGTACGGGCACCTCGAGAGGGCTTCGGTCGAGGAGCTGTCGCCGGGAGATCAGGTAGCGGCCGGGCAGACCATCGCCCGGATCGGCCCCTACCCGGAGAACGGAGACTGGCCGCCGCACCTCCACTTCCAGCTTTTGACCCACCTCCTCGGCCACGAGGGTGAGTTTCCCGGCGTCGCGCTTCCCCGAGAAGCGTCCGTGTGGGCCTCCTTCTCCCCGGACCCCAACACGATTCTTCGGCTCCCCGGTGAGACGACCTGGACTCCGCCGGAGAGCATCGTCGAGCGGAGGCGCGCCGCGCTCGGACCGAGCCTGAGCCTCTCCTATCGGGATCCACTTCACATCGTTCGCGGGGTGGGGAGCCACCTCTACGACGTCATGGGCCGTGGCTATCTCGACTGTGTGAACAACGTGGCGCACGTCGGACACGAACATCCCACGGTCGTCGAGGCCGGTAGGGCACAGATGGGCGTGCTGAACACGAACACACGTTACCTGCACGAGACCGTGGTCGACTACGCGGAGCGCTTGACCGCGCTCCTCCCCGATCCACTCTCGGTGTGTTTCTTCGTCAATTCGGGATCTGAGGCCAACGAGCTCGCTCTCCGCATGGCGAGTGCACACACGGGACAGGCGGGCGTCGTCGTGCTCGAAGGCGGGTACCACGGCCACACCCAGGGGCTCATCGACGCGAGCCACTACAAGCACGCCGGGCCCGGCGGCGCCGGAGCGCCTTCGCAGGTGCACGCCGTGCCCATGCCCGACGACTACCGCGGAGCCTTCCGCAGGGACGTGCCCGACCGGGCGGACCGCTATGCCGCCGCGATTCCGCAGGCCTTCCGGGAGCTCGGTGAACGTGGACACGGACCAGCCGCCTTCCTGGCGGAGGCCATCCTGTCCTGCGGGGGACAGATCGAACCCCCTTCGGGCTTCCTCGAGCGAGCCGCGGCTCATGCGCGCTCCGCGGGAGCGCTCTACATCGCCGACGAGGTCCAGATCGGCTTCGGGCGAGTCGGGTCCCACATGTGGGGCTTCGAGATCGGCGGCGTCGTCCCGGACATCGTGACGCTGGGCAAACCGATCGGAAACGGACACCCGATCGGGGCGGTCGTGACGACCCCGGAGATCGCGGCGTCGTTCGCGAATGGGATGGAGTTCTTCAGCACTTTCGGTGGCAACCCGGTCTCGGCGGCCATCGGCCTGGCGGTGCTGGACGTCCTGGAGGCCGAGCGGCTGCGTGAGCACGCGGCGCTGATCGGAGGGACGCTCAAGGGCTCCCTCGCTTCACTGGCCATGCAGCACGAGTGCATCGGGGACGTGCGTGGCCGCGGGCTCTTCCTCGGAATCGAGTTGGTCTCGGATCGGGGCGCACGGACCCCGGCTCCGGCCATCGCTCGTTACGTCGTCGATCGGTCGGCAGAGCTGGGTGTGCTTCTCTCCGCAGACGGCCCGGACCGAAACGTCATCAAGATCAAGCCACCGATGTGCTTCTCGGAAGCGGACGCGGAGCGTCTGGTTCGGACGCTCGACACGGTCCTGAGCGAGGACGGCGCCCGCACCAACTAGTGTCGTCTTGACACCATGTGCGTAACCACCGACTGTCTAGTGTCACATGGACACTAGACCGAGTCGGTCATGTCTGGCGCGAACAATATCGAGGGCTTCCTGCCCCTCCACCCCGAAGTCTTCCGGATCCTCGTCGTGCTCCGGTCCGGCGAACGGCACGGGTACGCGCTCGTCAAAGCGCTGGAGTCCGACCCCGGCCGCCCCGGGCCGATCCGTCCGGCCAACCTGTACAGGCGCATTCGGACACTCCTCGACCAGGGTCTGATCGAGGAGTCGGGGAACCGACCCGACCCGGCCGTAGACGATCAGCGCAGACGGTATTTCCAGATCACCGAACTGGGTGAGGCCGTGGCGCGCGCCGAGGCGATTCGCCTTCGAGATCTGTTGGCCGGCGCGGGCGACCTCGTCGAACTGCCGAGGTGAAATCGCTCGAGCGGGGCCTCTATCGGCTGCTTCTCCGGCTCCTGCCGGGAGACCTCCGACAGAACTTCGGGGCGGACATGGAGCAGCTACACCGGGACCGACTTCTCGAGGAGCGGACGGTCAGGGGCAGCGTCTGGCTGTGGGTCACGGGTGTGGCCGATGTGGTCGGCGTCGCGATGCAGGAACGCGGCGCGCGCATGGCGCGCACGTGGACGATGTGGAGAACGGAGAGGTGGACGATGGGTGGATGGGATCAGGACCTACGTTTCGGAGTTCGCAGCCTGGCCAAGCGGCCCGGCTTCACGGTCGCCGCAGTCGGCACCCTTGCCCTCGGCATCGCAGCGACCGTGGCCGTGTTCGGCGTTGTCCGAGCGGTCCTCCTGGCTCCGCTTCCCTACCCGGACTCGGAGCAGCTCATGGCCTTCGAGAACCGACACGTCGAGACAGGTGAGGGCATCGGCGAAACGTTCGACCATCCGGACATCCGAGCCATTCAGGCCGAAGTACCCGGGATCGCTCTGGCCGGTTATAGCGGTACCAGTCCGACGCTCACCGGGCTCGGTGAGCCCCGGATCGTGACGGGCGTTCGGGTGACGGACGGCCTCATCACGCTGACCGGTCTCACGCCGGCCATCGGGCGTGACCTCGTGGCTGCCGACGACGACCCCGAAGCCGACCGCGTTGCCGTCGTCTCGTACGCCATGTGGCAGCAGTCGATGGGTGGCACGGTCGACGCCCTCGGCACGACGATCATCCTGAGTGGCACCCCGTGGGAGGTCGTCGGTGTCGCCCCGCCGGGCTTCGACTTTCCGAACGGCGCCGACCTATGGCTTCCCCGGCGTCATGTGGTGAGCGAGTGCGGTCACGGATGCAGGCTCCTGAGAGTCGTCGGTCGTCTCGAGGGCCAGGAGGAGGTCGTGCGCCAGCGTCTGGACGCCCTGTCGCAGCGGATCGAAGAGGACTTTCCGGACAGCCACACGGACTCCCGTTTCGACTTCCGCCCGCTCCTGGATGACGAGGTCGCAGATGTTCGAACGGGAATATTGGTTCTATTCGCTTCGGTCGTCATGGTGCTCCTGATCGCGTGTGCGAACGTGGCCAACCTCATGTTGGTCCGCTCACACGCCCGACGCAGCGAGGTCGCTCTGCGTCTGACGCTCGGGGCGGGCCGTCTTCGAATCGCGCGCCAACTCATGACCGAGAGCCTCCTCATCTCCGCCCTTGCCGGGAGCATCGGCACGGGCCTGGCGTGGTGGGGGACGGCCGCGTTGGTGGGGCTGGCGCCCGAGTCACTACCCCGATTCGACACCGTCCGGATCGATGGCACCGCCCTCGCCTTCGCCCTCGTTCTGACGGTGGTCGCGAGCGCTCTCTTCGGAGTACTCCCCGCGCTGCGGGCCAGCCGGGACGTCGACGTCTCGCGGGCCGGCCGTCGGGACGAAGCCGGACCGAACGCCGATCGTTCGCGGTCGGCCCTCCTGGCGGTCGAGTTTG
>JAUIKL010000055.1 GCA_030430625.1 Gemmatimonadota bacterium | reverse complement strand
CTCGACAGGCGCCCTGTCGAACACCGGAGTGGCCAGAATCGTGCCACGGCCTACCTCCACCGGGGTGGTCCCGGTCCGCGCTTTCACCTACCGTCCACCGGTCTGGATCTGTGACGATGAACGGGAGGATGAGGATGACGACGATGAAGAGGTTCGGGTTCACTGCGGCCGCACTGCTGCTGGCCGCAATACCCGCGTCCCTGACGGGACAGTCCGCCGAGGACCGGGCCGGAGTCGAGCGTGCGGCGCTCGACTATCTGGAGGGCTTCTACGAGGGAGACCCCGCCAAGATCAGGCGAGGGGTGCACCCCGACGTGCTCAAGTTCGGCTTCGCGATACGCAACGGCGCCTACCAGCGCGTCCCGATGTCGTTCGATCAAATGCTCGCGTTCGCGGACAACGTGCGGGAGTCCGGCCAGTTCCCTGACGACGACGCTCCGAAGGAAGTCGAGTTGCTCGACGTGCTGGACCAGACCGCGGTCGCCAAGGTCTACGCCTGGTGGGGGAGCGACTACCTCTCGATGGCGAAGTACGACGGTGCGTGGAAGATCGTCCAGGTCCTCTGGCAGTCCCCTCCACCGAATTGAAGGTCGGGGTGACCTACCGGGTCACGCCCTCGACGAGCGCTCCCACACCGTACGCGACCGCTGCGGCTGTGGAGCCGAGCGCGAGCATCTCGAACCCGTTGCGCCACCAAGGGGCCACGGTGACGAGTGAGCGGGCCGCACCCACCAGGAAGAGCGTGCACAGGGTCAGCCCCACGGCCCATGCGAAGTGATTCCCGACCGGAACGATCACGAAGCTCAGGAGGGGGACCAGACCGGCCACGACGAACGCCGCGAAGGTGGCCACCGAGTGTCGACCTGGAAACGGCTCCAGCACCGAAAGCCCCGAAGCCGATCGCACCGCCTCGTCGGAGCGAATCGACAGGAAGCTGCTCGTCCCCATCGAGAAGCCATCGGCAAAGAGGTTCGCGAATCCGAGGATGAGGACGATCCTCGGTTCCAGCTGTGCGCCCGTCACCCCGGCGACGACGGCGAAGGTCGTGATGATCCCATCGTTTGCGCCGTAGACGAGGTCCTTGAGGTAGTGCTCGAGGAGTCCGCGCAGAGTCGTGGGTTCGTGGTCTACGGGTGTCGGCTCGGGCTCGTTCACGTGGCGCCTCTCGGTCGGTGGTCGACGGTCCGGTCAGAACGATAGGCAACCCGGGACCGGACGGGGGCATCCCGGCCTTGCTGGATCTGCCGCTGCCATCCCCCTATATCGAAGGACCCTGTTGCAACGTCCGACCCAGGAGCCACGCCATGACCCGACTTCGCCGAGCACTCTTGGCCGCCGCCCTCCTCTCGTTCGCCGCAGTACCGGCGACTGCGCAGGACGGGGCATCCCTGACCGTAGTGCACGCCGGATGGCTCCTCGATCGCCCCGGGCAGGACCCGCGGACGGAGGTCTCGATCGTGGTCAGGGACGGGCTCGTCGAATCGGTCGAAGACGGCTTCGTGAACCGGCCCGGTGCGGAGGTTGTCGATCTGCGCGACCGCTTCGTGATGCCCGGCTTCATCGACTCGCACGTCCATCTCAGCAGCGAACTCGGGCCGAACGGGGCGCTGAACGAGGTCACGCTCAACTCGACGGACTGGGTTCTCGACGCGGCTCGCAACGCCCGCACGACCCTGATGGCCGGCTTCACGATGGTGCAGGACGTGGGAGGCGGGCTCGATGTGATGACGGCGCTCAGAGACGGGATCGCCGAGGGTGACGTGGTCGGACCTCGACTTCGTGTGGCTGGCCCGGGTGTCACCCCCACCGGGGGACACGGGGACTCGAACGGCCTCGCTCTCGACGTGATGGACCTGCTCGGCAATCGCTTCGCATGCAACGGACCAGCGGACTGCCGACGCGCTGTGCGCGAGTTGATCCGCGGCGGCGCCGACGTCATCAAGATCACAGCGACCGGCGGCGTCCTCTCCAACACCGCGGCAGGAGTCGGCCAGCAGTTCTTCGACGACGAACTCGAGTCGATCGTCGAGGCCGCGCGCATGATGGGACGGAAGGTTACGGCCCACGCCCACGGAACCAGCGGCATCGACTCCTTCCTGGAGGCTGGCGGCGCCTCGATCGAGCACGGCACCTACCTCGAGGAGTCGTCGATCCGGCTCTTCCGGGAAACGGGTGCGTACCTGGTTCCGACGGTGCTGGCAGGTGTCACGGTGGCCGAGATGGCGGAAGGTCAGGATTGGATGCCGGCACCGATCCGCGAAAAGTCACTGGCCGTCGGACCCCAGATGCTGGACATGGTCCGACGTGCCCACCAGGGCGGCGTGCCGATCGCCTTCGGGACCGACTCGGGCGTGTCGGCCCACGGGGTGAACGCCCGGGAGTTCGAGCTCCTCGTCCAGGCCGGACTGACGCCGATGGAGGCGATCGCTACGGCCACGGTCAACGCGGCCGACCACGTCGAGATGAGTGACCGGATCGGGACGGTCGAGGCCGGAAAATTCGCCGACATCGTGGCCAGCGACCGCAACCCGCTCGAGGACATCTCCACCCTCCAGCAGATCACCTTCGTGATGAAGGGCGGCGTGGTCTACAAGCGCTAAGGCGCTTCGTCCGAAGGGGGTGCGAGCTTCGCCTCCAGAGCTCTGACTGCCGCGGGCGAGCCGATCACAGTCACCGCGTCACCGCGCTCGATCACCGTGTCACCCTGCGGGACGACGACGGCGGCACCCCGCCGAATGAAGGCGATGAGCGTGGAAGGCGGGAGGTCGAGTTCGTAGAGCGGCCGCCCGATCCACACCCCTGCCCCACGCCCGGGTTCGGCGATCAGCGTCAGGAGGTGTTCGTCGTCGATGAGCGCAGCTTTCAGTTCCTGCGGTGTCTTCGCCTCCATCCACCGATCGAGGAAGCCGTCCTGCTCGGCGAGCGATGCGAGGTGCCCCAGGAGTCGGAGATGGTAGCCGTGGTCGTCGGCGGGACTGAGGAGGATGAGGACCGCCCGGACGTCGTGGAGGCGGTCATCGACCCCTTCTCCGCGGACACCGGACGCAGCCCGAGCCATGAGAAGAACGGGACCGCTCAGGCCCTCGATGCGCAGATGGGGCAGAGCGACTCCATGCTGGATCGGCATGAACCCGGAGCGGAACCCCTCCCACAGTCCTTCTTTCAGAACCCCCTCGGGAATCTCCGCCTGGTCGGCAAGCCGGGCGGCCGCCTGATCGAGGAGCGAGTGGAAGTCGATCGAGTGCGCCACGTCCATGACGAGTCCGTCCGCAACCAGCTCCCGGAAGGGGTCGTCCTCTCGAAGCCCCTTCTCCTTCACGATGTAACGAAGCTCGTGGTCGAGCGCCGACGTCCGACGCTCACCCAGCCGGGCGAAGGTGTGGAAGATGGCCCCCGCACGACCCACGCGTGCAGACGCGTACTTGAGATACCAGCCTGTGGTCAGCGCCACGAGGCCGAGGGTGAAGAGGATGGCCAGCTGGCCCATCTGTGAGATCAGCCACATGGGCGCCAGGAAGGCGACCACATGGAGCCACGGGTACCAGGGTGACCGGTAGCCGGGGTCGTACCCACCGATGCCACTCTCCCGCATGATCACCACGGCCAGGCTGAGTAGGGAGAAGAGGAGTAGCTGGAAGGCGCTCGCCAGCTTGGCGATGTCTTCGATCGGCAGGACGAGGATGGCCAGCACCATCAAGGCCCCGGTCGCGACGATGGCCGCCGTCGGCGTCCGGAACCGGCCCAGCTTCGCCAGGGCCGGGGGAACCAACTCGTCGCGCGCCATGGCCAGCGGGTACCGGGACGCGGCGAGGACGCCTGCGTTTCCGGTCGATGCGAAGGCCGCGAGCGCCGCGAGGACGATCAGGATGCCGCCCGCCCGACCGGAGAGCGCCGGGATCTCCGCCGCCGCGCTGGCGGCCGGGGTCAGGTCCGAGAACAGGGTATCGCCCGGAAGGACCATCACCATGACGTAGACACCGACGGTGTACACCACGGCCGCCGTGATCAGCGACAGGGTCATCCCGAGCGGGATGTTTCGATCCGGATTGACGATCTCTTCGGCCACGCTGGCCACCTTCGTCAGTCCGGCGTAGGAGACGAAGACGAAGCCGACGGTGCTGGCGAAGCCGCTCAGGCCGGCCGTCAGGAACGGGGCGCCCGCGCCCGCTGCCTCGGTGCCCGACCTCAAGACCGTGTCGAGGCCGGTCACGAGAAAGAGGGCCATGACCGCCAGGAGTGTCAGCACGAGTACGCGCTGGAGGCCACTCGTTTCCTTGGCCCCGACGATGTTCACGACCATGAAGACGATCGTCAGAGCCACCGCCAGCGAGCGGATGGGCAACTCGAAATAGATGGACAGGTACGCCCCGAGTCCGACCAGGGCGAAGGCGCTCTTGAGAACGAGCGCAATCCAGGTACCGAGTCCTCCCACGGTACCCATCCACGGTCCCATGCTCCGGTCGAGGAAATAATAGGCCCCGCCGGCTCGAGGCATCGCCGTCGCCAGCTCCGCCACACACAACATCGGCGGAACGATGATGAGCGCCGCAACGAGGTACGCGAGTGGTACCGACGACCCCGTCTGCGCGGCCGCGAGGCCAGGCAGGAGGAAGAAGCCGGAGCTGAACATCGCGCCGGTGCTGATGGCGTAGACGTCGAGAAGGCCCAGGTCCTTCCGGAGGCGGGCGGGTGCAGAGGGGCTGGAGCTCACGGCGTCACCGCGGATCGGAGGTGTCGTGGGATCGTGCCTAACTACGCCCTCGCATTCTGGGCGACGACCCTGCTACCCCGCTAGGCGCAGGACATTCCCTCGGCGGCTTGGCGGACTTGACGGGAACCCTCTCGAGACCGATACATAGGACTCCTATTTCTTATGACTCCTACAGGTGTCCCATGAAACGCTCGACCTTCTCCGCCGTGTCGGCCGTCATGGCCGTACTGATGTCACAAGCATGTCTGAGTGCGCAGCCCCCGGTTCGACACACGCCCGCCACTCCGGACCTCGAGATCACCGATGCCCGTGTACGCCTCGTTGCGGATCTCGGTGTCCTCGTGTTCGAGCAGCGGGTTCGGGGCGAAGCGGGCGGCACACGCCCCGAGCCCCGCGGCTCCATGGACGGCGCCCCTGTGCTGGGGTACGTCTTCCCGACCTCGCTATCGCCGGAAAACGTGGGCTTCCAGGCCGGTGAGGGCGTCGTAGCACTCGCGGCGACCTCGCACCCCGACTTCGACGACACCCCCCTCTGGGACGAGAACGGCGATCGCGACCCGGCCAACGACGGCGTGGTGTTCCATACGCACTGGGTCGTCCTGGTCCCCGACGATCGGGTGGGCGGCGGACTGACCGTGAAGGAGACGCGGTCCACCAGCGAACGGCTCCCGCCGACGAACCCGGGCATGCCGATGTACCTCGACTCTCCGGGCTTTTCGGTCGTGCTTGCTGGTGACCGGTTGACGGTCGTCGTCCCCACGGACCGGGTGTCCGGCCGGGTCGACTTCAACTTCGACGCCGTGTCGGCGTACATGGAGGTCAACACCTCGGACGACGCACGCCCCATGCTCGGTGTGTACCACGTGTACGGCGTCCTGTCCGGTGACCTCAGCCTTCCGTACTCTGTCACGCGTGACTGAATCGACTGACCCCCGTACCGCCAGCGAGCCGCCTCTCCGACCGGGGGGAGGCGGCTCCGCGGCGTTCGAAGACGAGCGGACACCGCAGGATCGTATCCTCGTCGGCCTGTCCAAGATCGGTACGGCCATCCGGAGCAGTGCCTGGACGGCTGCAGCGCCCCACCGTCTCAACCCGACTCAGGGTCAGATCCTGGCGCTGCTGCTACGTAGACCCGCGGGTTCGGGGCTGACCGAGTTGGCCGTCCAACTGGGTGTCAAGCAGCCGACGGCGAGCGACTCGGTGGCCACGCTGGAGACGAAGGGGTTGGTTTCGAAGTCACCCGACCCGGACGATGCGCGACGCCTCCTCGTGACTCTGACCAATGAGGGGCGCTCGCTGGCGGGACGCCTCTCGACGTGGCCCCCCGAGTTGGTCGAGACCGTCGACACTCTGGACGCGAGGGAGCAAGCGGACCTTCTGCGCTCCCTGGTGACCGTCGTCCGGGCCATGGCCGATTCTGGGCAGATCGGGCCGGCTCGGGCGTGCGCGACGTGCCGATATTTTGAACCCGATGCGAACGCGGACGACGACCGGCCGCACTACTGCCACTTCGCGCAGGCTTCGTTCGGAGACCTGAACCTCAGACTGGACTGCCTCGACCACGAGGCGCCCGAGGTCGAGACCCCTTAGGACCTACTGCTTTACGACCTCGTCGAGGAAGACACTGTTGGACACGGCCACCCGACGATCCCCCTGCTGCAGGAGAGTCTGGGTCGGCGTGATCGCGACCAATTCACCCGACTCTCCGCGGACCTCCATCTCCCGCCCGATGTCGAAGGTCTTCCGAGCGTAGAACCCCGCGAGGATGTTCCGGGTGATGTCACGACTGCCGAGTCCGAACGCCAAGCCGAAGGCGAGTGCCATCCCCGCCAGCACCGCCGAGGTGACGACCCGGATGATCTCGGTGTCGATCTGCAGCTGCGTGATGGCCATGATGCCGAGGACGAACATCAGCGTACCGGACACCAGCGATCCGAGGGAGCCCGCGAATTCGATGCCCGTGTTGCTCGCGGCCTCGGAGACGGCCCGACCCGCGAACTGCGCGGCGGTGCTGCCCAGGACCAGGATGAGGATCGCCGCGACGATGTTCGGCAGGTACGCGGTGAAGGCACCGATCGCATCCGATATCGCGACGAGGCCCATGGCGTCGGCCGCCGTCTTCGCGAAGAGGATCAGCAGCAGGTAGTAGACAATCCTCGGCACCACCTGGTTCAGCGACTCCCGCACCCCGATGCGCTGGAGGGCCTGATCGATCCCGACCCGCTCGATGAGTGTGTCGAACCGGAGGCGTGTCATCACCGTGCGCAGAACCCGTTCGACGACCTTGGCGACGATGAGCGCGCCGAAGAAGAGAACGAGCGCCAGGAGCACGCGCGGAGTCCACGCGATCAACGAATCGACGACGCCCTGGTAGGTCGCGATGAACTGGTCACGCACCTGAGTCCACATCAGTCCTCTCCTTCCCCGTCCACCGGGGGCTCCAACATCGAAAAGATCATCCGGAAGAACTCCAGAGCCACGGCCCCGAATCCCGTCCAGGAAAGAGTGGCGACCTGGGACGACAGGTCGCGGCGGCGAAGCGTGTTGCGCAGACGGCCGAGGAACCCGTCCGAAGGGTCGACCGATAGATCGCGCAACGCGTCGATCGGCTCCCCCATGTCCTCGACGAAGTCGTCGTCCTGTTGGTCAGCCATCGATCGACCTCTCGGCTGACTGCAAGAAGGTCGTCATACGGCCTCCCCGTACTGCTCGGCGAACACCCGCCGAAATTCCTCGCGGCCTCGCTTGATCCTCATCTTCACGGCGGAAAGACCGATCCCCAGCTCTTCGCCGATCTCCTCGTACGACATCCCGTCCATATCTCTGAGGATGAGGGGAATGCGGAGTGTCTCCGTCAGCTCGAGAAGGACGGCACCGACTTTCTCACGCGTGTCTTCGCGATCCAGCGCACGTTCGGCGGCCGGGTCCGTGCGCGCGGCGTTCTCGGCCACCGTCGGCTCGACGTCCACCGTCTTCAGACGCTTCTTGGTAGCCCAGTTGATGCAGTGGTTCGACTTGATCCGTCGAATCCACGTCTCGAAGGACGACCGGCGCTCGAAGCGGGCCAGACCGAAGTACGCCTTCACGAACACTTCCTGTGCGAGGTCCTCGGCGTCCGACGGCGAGCCCGACAGATACCGACAGTTCGTCATGACCTTCGCCTGATACCTGCGTACCAGCTCCTCGAACGCACGAGTGTCCCCTTCGGGGGCCTCCTGCGCTCGAGTCAGCAGCTCCGCGTCGTCCAGGCTCGAATCGAATGACATGTACGTTTGCTTGAGGTTGGTCTCCCAGCCCCGTACTCTGACCGGCGGTGGGGCGGGAAAGTCACACGCTGTCGACCGGATGCCAACCGTACGGCTCGGATCCGCCGGCCGTGTGACTTCCGGCCGCGTTTCGCGGTCGAAGGGGGCGGTAACGAACGATCGGTGCGCGTGCGTCGATCAGACTCCTACTCTGGGGGAGGACCCATGCTCAAGGAGTTCCGCGATTTTGCAGTGAAGGGCAACGTGCTCGACATGGCCGTCGGTATCATCATCGGCGCCGCGTTCGGCACGGTGGTGAAGTCACTCGTGTCGGACGTCATCATGCCCCCGATCGGTCTCCTTCTCGGGGGCGTCGACTTCTCGAACCTCTTCGTGACGGTGAGTGAAGGCACCGCGGCGGGGCCGTACGAAACCCTGGCGGCCGCGCAGGAAGCGGGCGCCGTGACGATCAACTACGGCATCTTCATCAACGAGATCGTCTCGTTCACGATCGTAGCGTTCGCCGTCTTCATGCTGGTGAAGTCGTTCAACTCGATGAAGCGGAAGGAAGAAGAGGCACCGGCAGAGCCGCCGGCGCCGTCGGCCGAGGAGACCCTCCTCACGGAGATCAGGGACCTGCTCAAGGCCCAGGGCTGAGTCCGACTCGGTTCGAGGAGCGACTCGGTTCTCAGGACCGAATACGGCCCCGGGGCGCGCCCGCGCCCCGGGGCTTCGTCGTATCCATCGACCACCGTCGGAAAAAAGGTTGGAGAGGCCGCAGCCCGCCGTGTTACGGTGGAGGTATGTTCGTCCTCGATCTCTTCTTCAAGCTGGCCGTCCCCTTCGTGATCGTCAGCGTCATCGTGGCCAAGGTGGCCCTGGGCGTCGACAGGACCGTGGGGATCTACGACTCCGCTGCCGGGGAAGCCCGTCGGGACCAGATCAACCGGGACTACAAGACGAACCGCGGCTCGGCAGTCATCGCGGGGATCTTCGTCGTCCTGTGGGGGCTGACGCTCGCCGCCATGGTGGAGAGCATGGGGGCCGTCTTCTTCACCTTCGTGATCGGCGCCCTGATGATCATTCCGTTCATGACGGTCTGTGCGTGCGTAATCATGGTGTACAACCTGGCCGTGCACGGATACGCACACGCCAAGTCACGCCGCTGACCGTCAGCGGCGATAGCCCCGCTGCACCGGGTCAGCCACGGAGTCCCACGCGTACACCCGCTCGACCCGACGGACGACTTCCTGCGCGAGTTCACTGCCGCGACTCGCGTTGGTCATGATCACCACGCCGTAGCCCGCCGCCTTGTGGGCGATCAGGAAGGCGCGGAAGCCCCAGTTGCTCCCACCGTGACTGAAGTACCAGCCCTGCCCTCGCTTCTGCATCGTGAAGCCTACGGCGAAGTCTCCCACACCGACGGGTGACAGCATCTCCTGCACGTGCTGCTGGGTCAGCACGGTATCGTCGTCACCCCGGTAGGCGCGCTGCACGTCGATGGCGAAACGGGCGAGATCCGTCGGTGTCGTCCACAAGCCGGCCGCGGCCCGCTCCGGGTAGACGTGCCACTTGGCGCCCATCGACTCCCCTTCTCGGCCATGGGCACGCGCGGCGTTCCGATCGTGTTCGGCGGAGATCGGCTGCCGGTACGACGAGCGGGTCATCCCGAGTGGACCGAGAACGTCGTCGTCCATGACCGCTTCGAAGGGCCGCCCACGGGCGTCGGAGAGCGCCAGTTCCATCAGAGTCACACCGCCACCCGAGTACTCGTAGGCGGTCATCGGCGGTCGTTCCATGAACACGACGCCGACATTCGATCGATCGTGCCCCTCGAGGATCTGGACGGTCGTGGGAAGGGGGGTCCCCGGGTCGTAGCCCGGAAAGCCGAAACCGTCCCCGAGTCCGCTCGTGTGGCTCGTGAGCATCCGGGGCGTCACGGGCCGCTCGTCGGTGAAGCCGTCACCGTCCAGCCGCCAGGAGGTGAGGATGTCGTTCACGTCGTCGTCGAGACCGAAGACACCCTCCTGCACGGCCACCATCGTCCCCATCGCGGCCACCGGCTTACTGATCGACGCCGCCTGGAACATCGTCTCGACGTCCACGGGGGCACCCGTCTCGACATCGGCCACACCGTACCCGTGGGCCCACGCCACCTCGTAGTCCGAAATGACGGCGATACCCACGCCGGGCACACCCAACGCCGTCATCAGCTCCCGCAGAGAGTGGCCGGCCCATTCGCCGTCGGCATCGGACTGCGGCCCTTCGATCAGCGCGCGGGCGTCGTCGGGTGAAGGGAGCGTCTGCGCAGCGATCGGCGAGGCCAAGAGGGCTCCGAACACCCATCCGGCCAGCAGCCCTGCGGCCAGCAGCGCTCCGGACAGCCGCCGAACAGCGAACGCCCGCACGGGTCGAGCCCACATGAGACGACGCGTCATCGCGATTCCTCCGGCGATGTCAGAGGAGTGTGTCCGCGTACAGGTCGGCGTTGTAACCGACGATCAGGCGATCTCCGGTCCGCACGACCGGCGCGCGTAGCTTGCCCGATCGACCGAGCATGAGAGAGAGCAGCTCTTCGTCGGAGGGACGCTCGGCGGGCAGAGCGAAGTGGACGACCTTCTTGCCCTTCGCCACGAACAACTCGGTCACACCGTCGAGTAGGGCGAGCGCTTCGTCGCCCTCGATCGGGCTCCGTCCGGTACTCTGGACCTCACCGTCCTCGATGCCATTCGTCTCGAGAAACTCCCGAGTGCGTTTGCAGCTCGTTCAGCCAGGGCGGTGGTACCGCCACTCGATGGATTGTGTCACGTCGATCCCTCCATGTTCGTGTCGTGCCATTCGGACTCGAGGATCCCCCAAACGAGCGTGTCGCGGAGTTCGCCCCGAATGTCGGTATCGTGTCGAAGACGGCCTTCGAGCACCATCCCACATTTCTGGAGGACACGCGCAGACGCCGTGTTCTCGGGGTCGCAGGCCGCCCAGACCCGTCGAACGCCGAGTACGTCGAAGGCCATCTCGACCATGGCCAGCGCCGCCTCGGTCGCGTAGCCCATGTCCCATACGGACCGGTCGTACGCGTAGCCGAGCATGGCCTGGTGACCGTCGGCGTAGATGCCGACGGTGCCGACGAGACGGTCCTGCCCTCGGGGCACGACCGCGAAGACGAAGTCGTTGCGGTCCTCCGAGCCGATCTGGGCGACCGTCTTCTCGAGGAAGTCCCGGGTCACCTGCTCCGTGTTCGGACCCCAGGGGACGAACTCGACTACCTCCGGGTCCGACCCGTACGCGTGCACGGCTTCGAAGTCGTCGAGGCGGAGTTCGCGAAGCTCGAGTCGGTCGGTCTCGATCATCGCCACGCAGGCATCACCGCTCGATAACGAGACGACGCAGGAGCGGCTCCCACGAGTCGCGCCCCAGATCCAACGAACCTCCGAGCAGCGAGATGGTCGCAAACCCCTCGGCCAGAAGCGCCACGTCGGACCCTTCTTCCACCCCGTCCGCATCGGCCTCCACCGACTCCACGCGAGCCGCCGTCCCGTTGCCGTTCACACTGAAGAGCTGCCGGAAGGCTCGCTGGCTCGAGACGGTCGCGAAGCGGATGCCAGTCGGTTCGTCGGTCCCGACGGCCGGATAGTTCACGTTGAGCACGGCTCGTGGGGGGAGGAGCCCCTCGGCGCTCGTCTCGGACAGCTGCCGCAGGATCTCGACGACCAGCGCCGCAGCACCGGGCATCGCGCCGATCGAGCTCGGGTACATCGGCGCGCTCTCGGCTTCTCGACCGACGATCCCCACGGACAAGGCGATGGCCGGCACCCCGGACCGTGCGGCGGTCAGCGCCGCACCGACCGTGCCCGACTGGAGCGCGTTGGCGCCCACGCTCGGCCCGAGGTGCGGACCCGACACGACCACGTCCGGGGGATCGTTCCTCAGGGCGTACACCAGCGCGAGCGCCACCGCGTCCGACGGGGTGCCCGACACGGTCCAAGCCCCCTCGGCCACCGGATGGGCCGAAGGCTCGATCGACAGCGTGCCCGACGTCGTCCACGAGAGTGACCCACCGGCACCAGCCGTCGAAGCCACGATCGACACCCGGTGACCCGCATCGACGAGTGTGTTGGCCATCTCGTCGACACCGGCAGCCTCGATGCCCGACCCGGTCGTCAGGAGGACGTGCAGGCGCTGCTGGCCGTCCGCGCGGACGGGCGCGAACGCCAGGAGGACGAGGGCGCCGACAACGGGTGCGCAGCCCAGCACGCTCTTCGTCCTCATGGCAGGGCCTTGTACGCGTTCAGGGGGTCGGGGCCGAAGTCGTTCGGTCCGTCCGTGCCCTTCTTGAAGAGAAGGACGAGACCGAGGTAGAGGTTGTAGAGCGGGATCATGAAGAGGAGCATGTGCCACCCCGACCGCCCCAGATCGTGCAGGCGCTTGATCGTGATGCAGATCCCGGCCCACGCACCGGCGACGAGCACACCCACGGCGGGCAAGATGAGAAAGGGGAGCCCGGTGACGGCCGCGAGCACCATGAGCCCGACGCCGGCGGTGAAGATGGCCAGGTCGTCGAGCAGAATGTGCCAGAAGTACCACGACCGGTTGGCACGGCCCTGTGTCGAAAACAGCTCGAGAAACTTGTCCATCACACGTTCTCCTCATCCTGGTCGTTCTCGAGTAGCCGAGGTCCTTCGCCCGGTGACAGCTCTGCACGGCGCGCCGCCGCCACGGACCCGGCAGCGAACCCCCCACCCAGCGACCCGGTGAGCGCGATGGCGCCGAGAACGTCCATCAGTGTCGTGCTCGGAGGAAAGAAGCCGAGGAAGCCGAAGGCAAGGGGAACGAAGGCCGAGCCGAGGATACCCCAGGCCGCCACCCGCGAGAGCTTCAGCTCGTCCAGGCGCCTCGATCCATCACCGAGCGCCAACAGCGCACTGAAACCGAATCCAGAAATCAACCCGTATGCGCCCATACCCAGCGCCCAACCGAGCATCGGCGTCACGAAGAGGGACGCTCCCGGCGTCAGGAGTTGAATGACGCCACCGATCGCACCGCCGACCACACCCCACGCCGCACCCCACGTAACCCCAACGCCCAGCGCTCCCCTGAGCTTCCGCAGTACGCTCACCCGCCCTCCTTCGGTGCCCCGGCCATCCAGGTCATCGTCGGCCCCCGACCCCCGTTCTCTCCGACCTCCCAACGGTAGCGGCCGTCCGGGTCCGCACGGGACGCCATCTCGAGCATCTCGGGCAGGGTATAGGTGCGGAGCACCGAAACGACTCCATCCCAGAAGATGCAGGTCGGGACGACCGGGATCAGATAGGTGAACAGGAGCCGCAGGGCGCGCACGGGTCGAATCGTAGGCGTGAGCAGCAGGACGGCAATCGGAGAGAGCGCGAACTGGATCAGGTGCGGCACATCTCGCTTCTGGGCTTCGAAGAGCGCGATCGGGACCCCGCGCTCCACGGCGTTGCGAAGGATCCGGACGACGCCCTCGGGTCGGAAGTGGTGGAGCGACAGGAACTGCGTCCGCACTGCGTCGAACTCGGCGGGGGCGGCCATCGCATCGACCGGGCCCGGGGCGACACGGATCCTCTCGTCCGAGGCGGCCGCCGCCTCGAGGGCCGCGCGGTTCGGGTAGAGATCGCTCAGCGTCACACGGAGTTCGGGTACGCCCGCCGCGACCTGTGGAGCGAGGGAACGCCAAGGCCCGCCACCACCCGATCCGAGATCGAGGATCTCGGTCCGGCCGGACTCGCCGAGGAGCTTGCCCAGGACGGGCGCCGCACCGTCGAAAAGGCCGAAGCGTTCGGTCACGTGGTGGAGGTAGTCGGTCATGAGATCCCGAATAGCGCTCGGGAACCACGACTGATCCTCCAGCTCGAACAGGTGGAACCGCCGCACCGCCACCTCCGTTTGCCTCACCCCTCCGCGGACGGGTAAGCTCTCGACCCACTCGAAACGGACGCTCCAACATGACCAATCGACGCTCCTTCCTGAAGGTATCGGCCGTGGGCGCAGCGGCGGCCCCGACGCTTCTCGAGGGGTGCGGGGCCCCGACCCCGGAGGCCGCGACGGATCCGGTCCGCCCCGTGGCGTTGTCGACCTGGGAGCACGGGCTGGCGGCCAACGGAGCCGCGTGGCCGATCCTGGCCGAGGGCGGCTCGGCCCTGGATGCGGTCGAGGCCGGAGTGCGCGTCCCGGAGGGCGACCCCGACGTCACGACCGTCGGGTACGGCGGCTGGCCCGACCGGTACGGTCGGGTGACTCTCGATGCGTGCATCATGGACGAGGCCGGTCGGTGCGGCTCCGTGGCTTTCCTGCAGCACATCAAACACCCGATCTCGGTGGCGCGGCAGGTCATGGAGAAGACTCCGCACGTCATGCTCGTAGGAGAGGGAGCGCTGGACTTCGCGCTGGCCAACGGCTTCGAGCGCGAGGAGTTGCTCACGGACCGAGCCAGACAAGGATGGGAGCAGTGGAAGGCCGAGAACGGGGAGACGGTCCC
>JAUIKL010000290.1 GCA_030430625.1 Gemmatimonadota bacterium | reverse complement strand
CCGGGATCGTATCCCCCCGCCCGAGCAGGCGTTGTACGATGGGTTTTCGTCCGGAGACACCCTGGTCGGACTGCGGAGTCGCCCGATCCGCATCTGACGGGCGAAGCATGGCGTTTATGCTGCGCACTCGCCCTTGTACGCCCTCCCGACTTCGGTATCTTATGCGGTGAGCTTCGGGTTCTGATCGGTGTATCGTCTCGTTCGAGGATTTTGACCTTGGTCAACGCCAGCATGGACAACATGTCCCAGGTGATGCCCGGTCGCTCGCTCGACGATCTCACCGACGAAGAGTTGGTCGAGGCCCACCTCGAGGGACGCCCCGGGGCCTTCCAGCGCCTCTACGATCGGTACCGCGATCGGCTGATCCACTTCATCACGCGGAAGACCGGCGACGCCGACCGAGCGCAGGACCTCGTACAGGAGGCGTTCATTCGGGTAACCCGGCACCTGCACCGCTTCGACACGTCGAAGAAGTTCTCGACATGGGTGTACACGATTGCCGGGAACCTGTCCAAGAACGAGCTGCGGAACCGCTCGCGTAGCCCCCTGGTCCTCTTCCAGAAGCTGACCAACAACTGGGACGACGATCATCGTCCGATCCAGTTCGAGGACTTCTCGATGCGCCCGGACGACCTCTATCGGAAGCGGTACCTCCGACGACTCGTCGAGGACACCGTCCAGACCCTGCCCGAGCATCACCGGCTCGTCTTCCGGCTCAGAGAGCTCGAGGGGAAGAGCTACGAGGAGATCTCCGAGATCACCGGTGTGAACCTCGGCACGGTGAAGAGCCGCCTCCATCGGGCCAGGAACTCGTTCGCGCAGCGCATCGAGCCCTTCCTGAACTGAAGCTCTCTGCCCACTCTCCTCGTAGAGTGGGTGTGGTCAGTCCGGCCGACGCCCCCGACCGTCTGGAGGATCTAGAGGATGTTCGAGGATCTGCGCGCTGCCTTCCGCGAGGCGCTCGACAACTTCAACAAGGAACTGAGCCGGGAGAACGTCTCGGACACCGCCGACAAGCTCCTCGTCGGGATGAAGAGCGAGATCGTCGACGAGAAGGCGCAGGTCGCAGGTGTCGAAGATCAGATCGCTAAGACGCGAGCCCAGATCGAGCGGTTGGAAAAGGACACCGCCACGGCCCGGCGCCGCGAAGAGATGGCTCGGGAGATCGACGACGACGAGACGGTCAAGCTGGCAGCCGAGTTCGCCACGAAAGCGGAGGGGCACCTCGGTGTGCTCCGGAAGAAGGAGGCGGCACTCCAGGAGGAGCTCGCCTTCCGTAAGGGGACCCTGGAGGAGATGTGGTCCCAGTTCAACGCGGCCAAGGAGAAGCGCGACGCACTCACGGCCACGACCCAACGCTCAGGAGCACGGGAGTCGATCTCCGCAGCCACCGACCTCTTCGACGAACTCGACCGGATGGCCGACAAGATCGAGGGGACCGAAGCCCGGGCCGAGGCGGCTCAGGCCTTCGACGAACTCGATCTCGACGGCCCCTCGGAGTACCACGTCGATGTGGACGCCGCGCCCCCGCAGCAGGAACTGGATGTCGACGCAGCTCTGGCGGAGTTGAAGCGGCGGATGGGGAAAGAGTAGACCCACCCACGGTCGGCCCACCCACGATCGGCCCACCCACAATCGGCCCACCCACGATCGACCTACCCACGGGGAGTCGACCGGCTACTCGGTGGTGTCCTCACCTGCGTCGCGGCTCCGATCCCCCACCACGTCGGACGCGAGGTCTCTCAGGAAGAGGAGGCCGGCACACTCACCCGCCAGGAAGAGCACGTCCTCACGTGACGTCGTTCCCAGGGGGTCCGTCCGATCCGTCTTTCCGTCGACGACCAGGCTCCAGAGGATCCCGTCGGCGCTCCCGAGGAACACGATGACGCCTCCGGCCTCGTAGTCGATGAGCGACGGGCTCTCGTCGGCATCGAAGCGGGGAACGACGGCGGAGTCCATGTCGGTCCGGGCGGGATCCGCCCCCAGATCGAGCACGACGAAGGGTGCCCACACGTCCGGACGGTCGACGGACGCGTACGCGATCGCCGCCCGCTCGGCTCGCGCCAGGTGGATGATCCGCCACAGGGGAAGGGCGAAGCGCGATCGCTCCCCCTCGGCTCCCCACAGCGCCATGGAGCCCCTGGGGACATCCGTCTGGGGCTGCGTCGGGAGATACGGGGTCAGGTCAATGACGTCGTCGGCCATGTCGGAATGAACAGTGAGAAAGGGAGGCCGTCAAACGCCGACCCGGGGTGGTAAGCACCCTGACCATCGGGTAACTTCTTCGAGTAGCAACCAAGCGCTTGTAGCGACATTCACTCGTCAGGTCGAGCAATGCAGAACTGGATCGGCATCGCCATCTGGATCGTCATGGGAGCCGCCATCGGTCTCGTGATGCGGGCCCTCATCAGCCGCCCGGAAGAACAGCCCGGACACGCCCAGGTCATCGCGGTCCTGGGAGCCTTCGCGTCCGTCATCGGCGGAATGCTCGGCGTGGGTATCTTCCACCTGTTCGACCCCCGTGCCCTGAGCATCGGCGGAATGGCCAGCGCGGCCGTCTTCGCGGGCATGATGACGTTCATCTACCGCTGGGGCCTCCGGACGCTCATCTAGCGTGTCCGACGCGCTGCGTTTCGTAGACGGCAACCTCGCCCGCTTTCGGGCCGAGCT
>JAUIKL010000054.1 GCA_030430625.1 Gemmatimonadota bacterium | reverse complement strand
TCGAGTAGATCTTCACCGGGAGGGACACGAGCCCGAAGGCGATGGTCGATGTACCGATTGCACGTGCGGCCATAGTGCGAAAACATATGTTCCGCCGCCCCGGCCTCGCAACGCCGGAGGCGGTGCCCGCTCGACGGTGCAGATCGTGTCCGTAGCGTGACTTGCCAGTGACCCCGGTCTCGGTCAGCTTCGCGCGATGACGGTTTTGTTCATTGTCGGCGGTACGCTGTTCGGTTCCGCCCTTTTGTGGCTCTCGTGCTCTCGGCTCGAGGAGTCCACACATAGACTCGCACAGCGCTACGGCGTGCCCGACGCCGTGAAGGGATCCGTACTGCTCGCCGTTTCGTCGAGCATGCCGGAGCTCGTCACGGCCGTGCTCGCGCCGACCCTGCACGACGATTTCGAGCTCGGCCTCGCCGCGATCATCGGCTCGGCGATCTTCAACATCCTCGTGATCCCCGCGTGCTCCGTGTACGCCCGCGGACGGGAGTTGAGCGCCAACCGCGATCTCGTGTACCGGGAAGCTCAGTTCTACCTGGTCTCGGTCGCGGTCCTGATGCTCGTGTTGAGCCTGTGTGTGATCTACAGCGGCCGGCCGCCCCAGGTGATCGACGGAAGGCGCATCTTCACCGGGGAGTTCACTCGGCTCCTGGCCCTCTTCCCGCTGATGCTCTACGGGCTGTACCTCTTCATCCAATTCGAGGAGGTCAAGCGGCAACGGGTCGATCACCCACCGCAGCGCGACATCCCCGCCCTGAAGGAGTGGGTGGTCCTGGCGGGGTGCATCCTCCTGATCCTGATCGGCGTCGAGGTCCTCCTACGGGTCGCGATCCGACTCGGAGAGGTGCTGCAGACCCCGACGTTCCTCTGGGGGATGACGATCGTGGCGGCGGCCACGTCGATCCCGGACACGTTCGTGAGCGTGCGCGCCTCGGTGCTCGGCCGTACCGAGTCCAGCGTGTCGAACGTGCTCGGTAGCAACGTCTTCGATCTGCTGGTGGCGGTCCCGCTCGGCGTGCTGATCACGGGTTCGATCCTGATCAACTTCACGCAGATCGTGCCGATGATGACCTTCCTCGTCCTGGCCACGATCGTGATGCTCGTCTTCATGCTGCGCGACATGCATCTGTCGATGCGTGAGGCGCACGTCATGATGGTCCTCTACATCGGCTTCGGCGTCTGGATGACCCTCGAGGCGTTCGGCGTCATGGACCTGCTCGGGGTCCGGACCGGCTAGGAGCCGTCGGGTCGGCCAGGAGCTGGCGGCGGCCTCGGGGCTCCGGCGCTCGTGGCCTGGCTCGGGTCGGGCGCGGAGGACGTGCCGGCTGCAGCTGCGGCATCGAGAAGGACCTGTCTCCGCTGTTCTCGGAGGTCCTCCCCGCAGTAGCGGCAGAACTTGGCGTCGGGGTCGAGCTCGACGTGCTCGCATGTCTGGCACTCGACCGCGTGGCGGGTGTTGCCCATTTGGGCCAGCTCAGCGGTCACGATCCCGGTCGGGACGGCGATGATCCCGTAGCCCATGATCATGACGAGGGCCGCCAGGGTCTGTCCGAGAGGCGTCAGCGGCGTGATGTCACCGAATCCGACGGTGGTCAGCGTGACCACCGCCCAGTACACCCCCTTCGGAATGCTGGTGAAGCCGGACTCCGGCCCCTCCACGAGGTACATCACGGACCCGACGACGATCACGATGCACACGACGGTGACGAGGAAGACGCCGATCTTGTAGCGCGCGTTCCTCAGAGCGGTGGAAAGTACGGTCGCTTCCCCGAGGAAGCGGGCGAGCTTGAAGACGCGGAAGACGCGGACGACGCGCAGCACACGGACGACGGCGAAGTATTGGCCGCCCGGAACGACCAGGCTGATGTAGGTGGGGAGGACCGAGATCAGGTCGATCAGCCCGAAGAAGGAGAACACGTACGCCCGTTTGGGCTTCACGCACCACAGGCGTACGGCGTACTCGATCGTGAAGAGGAGGGTGAAGGCCCACTCGGCCACGAACAGCTCGGTCCGGTACTGACTGCGGAAGCTCGCGACGGAGTCGAGCATGAACGCCGCGACACTGGCCAGGATGAGCGCCAGGAGCGCTGCATCGAAGGTACGCCCCCATCCGGCCTCGTGGCCGAAGATGACTTCGTACGTCTTCCCGCGCAGGGTGTCGGGGGGAGCGGCGGGTGCGAGCATGTCGGCCCTTCCGATGTTCACGCCGTGGCGGCGGTTCCCGTGACACCGGCCAAGCTAATGCGGCCCCGGGGTCGGAAGGCAAATCTCCTCGGCCGGGACCGCTCGCTTCACTCCTCCCGCAACGTCGTGGCCGGGTCGGTGGTCGCCGCCTGGCGGCCGGGGATCAGGGTCGCGGCGAGCGCCACGGAAAGGGTGAGGATGGTCACGGCCGACAGCACACCGAAGTCCATAGGCGATACCCGGTACAACATTCCGGCCATGGGGCGGGTGAGGAGCGGGGTCAGGAGAAGGCCGATGGTCGTGCCGGCGGCGGCCACGAACATGCCTCGGGCCACGACCCCCTTCAGCGCTCCTGTGGGCCCACCCCCGAGCGCGATCCGGATCCCGATCTCCCTGACGTGGTGTTGGACGTAGTACGCCATCACTCCGTAGACGCCCACGACGGTCAGGAGAAGCGCCAGCCCCGCCAGGAGT
Organism: Gemmatimonadota bacterium; assembly: GCA_030430625.1. Classification (GTDB taxonomy): domain Bacteria; phylum Gemmatimonadota; class Gemmatimonadetes; order Longimicrobiales; family Gaopeijiaceae; genus UBA2589. Next base: position 11,875 of record JAUIKL010000054.1, on the reverse strand, counting down.
CCGACGAGGGTGCTCGTGTACCGCCGACCCGCCAGCGACTCGGTCGCGATCTCGGTTGCCGTCATCACGTCCGCAACGGGAATCGCAGGATCCCGTTCCTGGATGAGCGCGCGGACGCCGGGGACTGCGGCCAGGGCGTCGCCGCGCGCCCGGATGTGCAGCAGCATCGACGAGTAGGTATCGGCGTTGAAGTCGAAGTAGATCGTCCCGAGTGCTCGGGTGTCGTCGAGTCCGGAGGTCTTCACGTTTTCGACGACGCCGACGACTTCGGCCCACGGGCACCCGTCGACCGTGCACCCTCCGGATCGGAAGCGCCGCCCCACGGCGCTCTCACCGGGATAGAAGCGCTGCACCCAGCTCTCGTCGACGACGGCGTAGCGCATCGTGTCCTGCGGCACCGCCTCGTAGAACCGACCCTCGAGCAGGCGAAGGCCGAGGGTGGAGAAGAAGCGGGCGTCGGCCGTGATCCACGGCGCGGTGGGCGGAGCTTCGTCCGCAGCCAGCGGGCGGTCCTCCAGAAGGAAGTTGTTGCCTCCGTCCAACGCCATCGGCGGTCGGGCGTCGGCCAGTCCGGCGGCCGCCACTCCGGGGAGGGCCTCGATGCGCGGCAGCACGTCGGACCAGAAGGCGCGGACGGCCTCCGGTGACGCGTACTGCTCCTGGGGGAGCGTCACGAGCATCGACGCGACCCCGGTCGGGTCGAAGCCGAAGCTCTCGGACTGCGCACGGTCGAGCGAGCGGACGAGGAGCGCAGCCCCTACGAGGAGGGGGATCGCGATGGCGAACTGGGCCCCGACGAGGCCTCGGCGGAGGGCGTTGGCGGCCGGCCCGGACGTCGAGCGACCCTGAGTTCCGGCCACGCCGGCGGTCCGGGCCCGGGCCGTGGCGAGTGCGGCCACCAGGCCGAAGAGAACCCAACTGGCTGCGGTCACCGCGAGGAAGAAGCCGATCGTCGACGGCCGGATCCCGAGTTCCTCGACGCGGGGTAACCGACCGACCCCGACCCGTCGAACGACGTCGAGGCCGATCCAGACGATGGCCCACGCGACGACACTCGCGGCGGCGGCGATCGCTCCGGCCTCGGCCAGGAGGAGGCGCAGAACCCGACCGCGGGAAGCGCCGAGCGCGGAACGCACCGCCAGTTCACGGGTGCGGGTGGCGCCACGAGCCACGAGGAGGCTGGCCGCGTTGGCCGAGGCGATCAGAAGGAGGAAACCGACGGCGGAGAGCACGACCATCAGGGTGCGCGACACGTTCTGGACGAGGATCTCCTTCAGATCGACGAAGCCCAGGTGCGCGTTGGGCTGCGGGAAGGAGTTCTGCCAGATCGGGAAGAGTCGCTCGGAGACGGCACGGAGCTGGGATCGGGCCACCTCGGGCGTGGCGCCGGGCCGGAGTCGCCCGATGATCGGAAAGAAGAACGGACCTTTTCTCGGGGGTGCCGCGACCTCGAGCACCGGGAAGACCTCGATGCCGACGTCGAGAGGGCCGAGCCGGTCGAGGACGACACCCACGACTTCGAAGGGCTGCCCGTCGACGAGGATCGAGCGACCGATGGGATCCGTCTCGGCCGAGAAGCTCCGCGTCCGGAAGGTCTCGGTCACGAGCGCCACCCGAGGTGCCCCCTCCGTGCCCTCGGGTCCGGTGGGGTGCCGTCCCTCGATCGGCGTGTGGCCCAGGACTTCGAAGTAGTTGGCCGTCACCCACTTCGTCCTCAGGAGCTCGGTGTCACCCGTCACCGCGATGCGGTTCCTGCGGCGCGTGTACGCCGCGATGTCCTCGAAGGCCTCGGGCGGCGTCTCGACGAGCCCGTGGAGGTCGGCCATCGAGGTGCTCCACGCATTGTCCCCGTCGATGGTGCGGAGGAGGACCATGCGCTCCGACCCCGGATAGTCGAGAGGCGCGATCAGCACGGAGTCGACGATCGAGAAGACGAGCGTCGTGCCTCCGATCCCGAGGCCGACCGTCGATACGATGGCGGCGGTGAAGAGCGGCGCACGGCGGAGCCCGCGGGCGCTGTGCCGGATGTCCTGCCAGAGGGCGGGCACGCCGCCCCGCGTAGATCCGGCGTAACTGGGATCGATCGGACCCATCCGGTCCCCGACGACCGCGCGCCAGGCGAGGCGTCGGTGCTCGCGACGGATCCACCGGCGTGCGGCTTCCGGGCCACTCGCAGCCGCTCGGTGCTCGTACAACTCTGCGATCTCGGCCAGAAGTTGCTCGAGGTGCTTCGGGTCGGCGCGCCGGAGGAGGAGTCGAGTGACCGGCCCCGGACGGGGTGCCTCGTGGCCGGGCGTCATACTTCGTCGAGGACCGTGGCGATTCCGTCCCACAGGGCGACGAAGTCCCGCCGGGAATCGCGTAGCCGAATCATGGCCTCGGGCGTCAGCTCGAAGTACCGGCGAACCCGGCCGGTTTCGTGCTTCGTCGAGTCGTCCATCCGAGAGGCGAGGAGCCCCTTCTTTTCGAGCCGCTGCAGCACGATGAAGACCGAGGACTGTGAGACTTCGCGGCCCGTGCGCTCCTCGAGTTCCAGAACGAGGGGCACGCTGTACGCCTCACCGCCGAGCCGGAGGATGGCCAGGAGCACCTGATGCTCGAACTCGCCCAATCGTTCCCGTCCCATCGACCGCCTCCCGTTCGTATCACGACTCACAACGTAAGTCAGCTTAGCGGGGGGTCGTGGAGAGGTCAACTACGTTGTAAGTGAGGTTGGGCGATCGCTCGCGCCGGACGGTGGAGTTCGCCCCTCTCCTGTGGCTTGCACCCCCCGTCATCGCACAGATTCCCGGTGCACCACGCCGAACACCGAAACGGGGATCGATGACGCCGGAGAGGGACGACCGTCTCAGTACCTACCGCGAGAAGCGAAGGGCATCCCGGACTCCGGAGCCGTTCGGTGGTCAGGTGCTGGCGGGCGGGTCGATCTTCGTCGTCCAGAAGCACGCGGCCCGGAACCTCCACTGGGACCTTCGCCTGGAGCTCGACGGGGTGCTTCTGTCGTGGGCGATCCCGAAAGGGCCGTCGCCGAACCAGGACGACAAGCGGCTGGCGATGATGACCGAGGACCACCCGCTCGAGTACGCGGAGTTCGAGGGGGTCATCCCCGAGGGCGAGTACGGGGCGGGCGCCATGATCGTATGGGATCGGGGCGTGTGGACGCCGATCGAGGATCCGCACGAAGGGCTCGAGAAGGGGAAGCTCCTCTTCGAACTCCACGGTCACAAACTCATGGGCAAGTGGACGCTCGTGAAGACGAAGCAGGCTCCGAATTCGTGGCTCTTCATCAAGGAGCGCGACGCGTACCTCGACCCGGAGAAGTCGACGGAGGACTACCCGGACGACTCCATCTACTCCGGGCTCACGGTCGACGAGTTCCCGCACGCGGATGCGTACGCCGAGGGTATCGCCGAGGAGGTGGCCGAGCTGGGGGCGGACGAGGGGGTCGTTCGGGCCAGGGACGTCGACCTCGTCCTGGCTACGGCCGAGGAGAAGCCGTTCTCCCGCGAGGGGTGGATCTTCGAGATCAAGTACGACGGTTACCGCCTCCTCGGGGAACGGAGTGCACGCGAAGCCTTCCTTCGATCCCGGAAGGGCCACGACCTGACCGCGACCTTTCCGGAGGTCGCGCGAGCGGTGCGGGGTCTGCCCTACGAGGACCTGGTCCTCGACGGCGAGGTAGTGGTCAACGGACCCGACGGCATGCCGTCCTTCTCCAAGCTCCAGCGTCGCGGTCGGATCCTGAACAAGGCCGACGCGCTCCGAGCCAGCGTGGAGCTTCCCGCCGTGTACCACGTCTTCGACCTGCTGGGGATCGAAGGCCACGACCTCCGGGGGCTCCCCCTCCTGGCGCGAAAGGAGATTCTCCGCTCCATCCTCCCGTCAGTCGGCCCGATCCGGTACGTCGACCACCTGCCGGAGCAGGGTGTGCTGATGTACGAGCACGTCCAGAAGATGCGCCTTGAGGGGATCGTCGCGAAGAAGGCGGACGCCCCGTACCGGGGTGGGCGATCCGCGTCGTGGATCAAGGTGCGTACGGTCTCCGTCGACGACTTCGTCGTCGTCGGCTGGAAAGACGCGAAGGGAACGCGCGGCGGACTTGGCTCGATCCACGTGGCGCAGTACCGCCTCGGTGACCAGGACTTCAACGAGGGCGATGCGCAGGAAGGTGGTGCGGGTGAGGGCGATGTGCAGGGTCAGCTCGTCTACATGGGCTCCGTCGGCAGCGGCTTCACCGACGCGGAGCTGAGCGACACACTCGCGGCCCTCTCGGAGCTGGAGGTCGATGCGTGTCCGTGCACCGACGGCCCGATCCCGAAGGGCAAGGAGAATCACTGGGTGACACCCGCCATCGTGGCCGAGGTCATCTACAAGGAGCTGACCGACGGTGGGGTGATCCGCCAGCCTTCGTTCTCCCGCTTCCGTGACGACGTCGACCCCGCGGCGTGCGGTCTTCCGGACCCGGAGCCGACCGACGACGAGCCGGAGCCGATCGAGATCGTCGAGGTGAAGGAGGTTCCGTTCACGAACCTGGACAAGGTCTTTTGGCCGGACGAGGGCTACACGAAGGGCGATCTGATCGAGTATCACCGTCAGGTGGCCCCGTGGATGCTCGAGTACCTGATCGACCGGCCGCTCGTGATGACGCGCTACCCGGACGGCATCGACGGGAAGTCGTTCTTCCAGAAGGACGCCCCACCGTACGCCCCCGATTGGCTGCGCACGGAGACGGTGTGGAGCGAGGGGTCCGAGCGGGAGCTGTCCTACTTCGTGGCCGACGACGAGGAGTCGCTCCTCTACATCGTGAACATGGGGACGATCCCTATCCACATCTGGTCGAGTCGGGTGGAGTCCCTGGCCGCGCCGGACTGGTGCATCCTCGACCTCGATCCGAAGGAGGCACCCTTCACCGACGTGGTCGAGATCGCACGAACGATCCACGATCTGTGCGAGGAGATCGGGCTGCCCTCCTACCCGAAGACGAGCGGTTCATCGGGGATCCACGTCCTCGTCCCGTTGGGCGGACGGCTCACGTACGAGCAGTCCCGCACGTTGGGGCAGCTGCTCGGGCAGGTGGTCGTGGCGGAGCGGCCCGACATCGCGACACTGACACGAAACCCGGACCGTCGGGAGGGGAAGGTCTACATCGACTTCGTGCAGAACGGACACGGGCGACTCCTCGTGGCTCCGTTCACGGTGCGGCCGAAGCCCGGTGCGCCGGTGTCGGCACCCCTGAAGTGGAGCGAGGTGACGAAGCGTCTCAAGATCGAGAACCACACGATCGAGAGCGTTCCGAGGCGGATGAAGCGGATGAAGGAAGACCCGCTCCGCGGCGTTCTGGACGACGAGCCGGACCTCCTCGGTGCCCTCGATCGGCTTACGAACTGGTTCGAGTAGTCGGCTCCGTCGACACCCGCAGGGTGACAGAGGGGCGGCGCATTGATAGGATCGTTGTATGGCACAACCACACTCTCCGAACTCCTTGCGGTCCGACGCGATCGCGCTGCAGCAGGCGCTGACGGACCTCGTTCGCGCCTACCAGTTTCGGGACCGCGAGGCGATCTGCTGCTACGACGTCTCCCTGGGACAGAGCCATGCCCTCGAGCGCCTTCTTCGCGAAGGCCCGATGACGATGAGCGAGATCGCCGCGGCCCTCTATCTCGAGAAGAGCTCCGCAAGCCGGCTCGTGGACGGACTCGTGAAGAAGGGGTACGTCGTCCGTCGATCGGACCCCGACGACGGGCGGTCGGTCCGCATCGAGGTCAGCAAGCGCGGCCGGACGCTGGCCGAGCGGCTCGAGGAGGACCTGGTGGCTGAGCGAACCGCCCTTTTGGCCGACTTCTCCGAGGCGGAACGCCGGACGATCGTGGAGGCGCTGGGTCAGCTGGCTCGGGCGGTGTCCGACCCCGAGCAGATCGCTTGTCGATCGGTCGGGGCCGGGGCCCGAGTCGAAGTCGGCGCCGGGGCCGCGGGCCGTCCCGTCGAAGTGGGGTCGTGAACGCCCTCTAGCGCTTCGCCGGTCCGATGCTCAGGGGAACGGGTTCGCTGGTGGGTGCGCAGCACGGGTCCGCCGAGTCGGTGGGGGTGCAGCATGGATCGTCGGACGCCGTCGGTGTGGCCTCCGCCTCCTCGATAGGCGCAGACGCACTGCAGCATGAGGATGTGCCCCCGATGATCGCGTCGGTGCTGCACACCCCGGTCTCCGGAAGGACGAGCTCGACCCGTTCGGCGGCCTCGAGGTCCCCGGCGATCGCCTTCACGACCGATCGGACCTGTTCGTAGCCGGTCAGGAGGAGGAAGGTCGGGGCCCGTCCGTAGCTCTTCATCCCGACCGTGTAGTACCCCTCGTCGGGGTGGCTCAACTCCCGGAAGCCGTGGGGGGGGACGGTGCCGCACGAGTGGAGGTTCGGGTCGATGAGTGGGGCCAGCGCCACCGGCGCCTCGACGGCCGGATCCAGCGCCACTCGGAGCTCTCGGGTGATCGAGAGGTCGGGGCGGAAGCCGGTCACGACGATCACGATGTCCAGTGGGGCACTCCGCACCCCGTCATCACTTTCGAGGATCACGGTGCCCGCTGTCGGGCCGTCCCCCTCGGCGTGCACGACCGCAGTGCGGAACTTCGTGTGCACGACCAGGTCGCCGGACTCGGCCAGGAGTCGCATCCGCTTGCCGAGGGCACCGCGCTCGGACAGCTCGTCATCGTCCTCCCCTCCGAAGAGGGCGGGCCCGGTCTCGGAGCGGATGAACCAGCTGACGTGCGGCCGTTCGGCCCCGTTCAACGAGGCGAGGTCGAGGAGAGCGTTGAATGCCGAGTGACCGCTTCCGACGACCCCGACGCGGGCTCCGGCGAATCGTGCGCGGTCGACGCCGCGTACGTCAGGAATACCGTAGTACAGACGGCCGGCGTTCTCGGTCTCTCCGGGCGCGGGCACACCGCTCGTACCGAGCGGGCTCGGGTTCTCGTACGTGCCCGAGGCGTCGATGACGGCGCGCGCCAGAATGACCTCGTCCTGGCCGTCCGCATGCTCCGTGTGGACGGCGAAGGGGCGTTCGGCCCGATCCCCGTCGGAGAGCTTGTCGAGGCCGGCACGGGTGACGGTCTTCACGCGGGAGCCCGTCCGGACGAAGGGCGAGATGGACGGATGAGCGGCGAGCGGTTCGAGGTAGGACTGAAGCAGAGCCCCGCCCGTCGGAATCCCGTCGTCCTCCGGGCTCCTCCAGCCCGCCTCCGACAGGAGCGACCGGGCGGCGTCGTCCACCAGGTATCGCCACGGAGAGAAGAGGCGCACGTGAGCCCAGCGGGCGATCGACGCCCCTGCGCGATCACCGGCTTCGAGCACGAGGAAGGGGACGTTTTCTTCTACGAGCCGCGCTGCCGCGGCGAGCCCGACCGGACCCGCGCCGATCACGACGACGGGTAGATCCGTGTGGGGCGTCTGGTCATGTAGTTGCATGATGCAACTATGGTGGAGGAGATCGATCCGCGCAACGGCCCGTGTCCGCGACTAAGCCAGGGCACGCTCGAGGTCTTCGATGAGGTCCTCGACGGCTTCGATGCCGATCGAAAAGCGGAGGAGGTTCTTCGGCACGACGCTGTGCGGCCCTTCGACGGTGGCGCGGTGCTCGACCAGGCTCTCGACACCCCCGAGGGAGGTGGCGGGCGTGAAGTGGCACAAGCTCGTCGCGATGCAGCGTGCTCGCTCACCTTCGGGGTCGTTCGCGATCAGGAGGGAGAGCATCCCGCCGAAGCCGGCACGCATCTGTCGGCGGGCGACGTCGTGTCGGGGGTGTGTGGGGAGCCCGGGGTACAGACACGCCTCGACCGCCGGGTGGTCGCAGAAGCGCTCTGCGATGGCGGCCGCGTTGGCGCTCGCCCGCTCGAATCGGAGTCCGAGGGTGCGCAGGCCCCGGATCAGGAGCCAGGCATCGAACGGGGCGAGGATCGTCCCGGTGGACTTTCGGACGAGACGGATCTCCTCCCACCGCTCGTCGAGCTCGCGGGTCGCGAGGACGCCGCCGGTCAGGTCCGAATGTCCGTTGAGGTACTTGGTGGCGGAGTGAAGCACGATGTCCGCGCCGAGGGAGAGAGCACGGGTCGTCACCGGTGGTGCCACGGTCGAGTCGACGACGAGGGTGGCGCCGGCCGCTCGGGCGGCGGTGGCCGCGGCTCCGATGTCGATGACGTCCCACGTCGGATTCACCGGGGACTCGATCCAGAGCATCGTCGTCGGCCCTGCGGCCACGGCGGCTTCGAGCGCACCGTCCACGGTCGCGTCGAAGAAGGCGAGCTCGATCCCCCGTCGGTCCGCGAGCCTCCGGAACCAGTCCTGGGCACCGTGATACATCACGGTCGGAGCGACGAGTCGGTCCCCGGTGCCGAGCGTTTCGAGGAGGACGGTCACGGCGCTCATGCCGGAGCTGAAGAGAAGGGCTTCCGCGGCGTCCTCGAGTGCCGCGACGAGGGTCTCCGCGCCGCTCACGGTCGGAGCGCTGTCCCGGGCGTATTCGTGGTCCCCGATGAGCTCGTAGTCCGCCGTCCGGCCGAACGTCGTGCTCGTATGGAGGGGAGGGACGACCGCGCCCGTCCGTTCGTCGAGGAAGTCGTTCGCGCGCGCGAGAAGGGTGTCGGGCTTCATGGTTCTCGTTGTCTGGGCGTCCACTCGGGGCGTGCTACGCGAAGAGACCGGGTGCCCCGCCGGTATGCACGAAGATGACCCGTTCGTCCTCCTCCGCGCCTCCCCTGCGGAGGAAGTCGACGAGACCAGCGGCGGCCTTCGACGTGTAGGTCGGATCGAGAACGACACCTTCGAGTCGACCGAAGAGATCGGTAGCCTCGAGGGATGCGGTCGTCGCGATGCCGTACCCCGCCCCGACCTGGCGGTCGTCGTAGCCGATCTCGATGCTCGTCGGATCGGTGGTGCTCTCGAGGAGGCGAAGGGCGTCGGCGACCAGGGCGTCCGTCGTGCTCCTCAAATCGGCCTCGGTGGCGTCGGCGCTGACCCCGACGATCCGGACGTCCGTTCGGCCCAACAGTGCGAGGCCGGCCACGAGACCGGCCACGGTACCACACGAGGAGGCGGAGACGACGATGCGGGTCCGCGTCCGACCGTCCTGCAGAGCGTCGATCTGCTGGACGAGCTCGTGGGCCGCGAGGGCGTACCCGAGGGAACCGAGGCCGGTCGATGCGCCGATCGGCACGATCATGGGCGTGCCACCGTCCGCCGCGATCTTTCGAGCCACGACATCCATCGATGGAATTCGGTCCTCCCTCTCGGGCACGACGACGATCTCCGCACCGAAGAGTCGGTGGAGGAGCGCGTTGCCGGACGGAGCCTCCGGGGCGGGGGCGTTGGTGACCAGCACACACCGGAGCCCTGCCCGAGCGGCAAAGGCGGCGGTCACCCGGCAGTGGTTCGACTGCGGGCCCCCGGCCGTGATGAGGTGGGTCACACCGTCGATCCGGCCCGACTCCAGCTCGAACTCGAGCTTGCGGACCTTGTTGCCGCCGAGGGCGAAGCCCGTCTCTGCGTCCATCTTGGCGTAGAGGGGCGGTGCTTCGAGATGGGACTCGAGGCGAGTCAGCCGGCGAAGAGGCGTCGGCGCGTGGACGAGAGGGGTTCTCGGCCAGCCGAGCAGTCGATCCAGGGCGGCTGGGTCGGCGATCGTCGTGGGGTTCATACGGGGAGTCGGACGGGTGGGGTACCCGGGCGGGCCCGGGACGCGTGTGTGAGTGCGCGGCGAACGCTGGCCTCGTGGATCGACACGGTATCACCTACGTCTTCCGCGTACCCGCCCGCCATGACGACGACCACGGGAAGGCCCTCGTTCTCGCAGGCGGAGAAGAGGATCTCGTCGCGGGCCGCCAACCCGCGTTTGGAGACGCCGAGCCGACCGAGCCGGTCCCCCTCGAAGGCGTCCGCTCCCGCCACGTAGTAGACGAGGTCGGGCGCGAAGTCGACCGCGGCGTCCACGGCCGACCGGACCGCGTCGAGGAACCGCTCGTCGGTCGTCCCGTCGGCCAGCTCGATGTCGAGGTCGCTCCGCTCCTTCCGGAAGGGGTAGTTCTTCCCCCCGTGGACGGAGACGGTGAAGACGCTCGGATCGTCGGCGAAGACGTGGGCAGTGCCGTTGCCCTGGTGCACGTCCAGGTCGACGACCGCGGCGCGAAGGCTCGGCCACTCGGCCTGTGCGTCCCGGATCGATACGGCGACGTCGTTGAAGACACAGAAGCCTTCCCCGCGATCGGCGAAGGCGTGATGCGTACCGCCCGCCAGGTTGGCGGCCGCCCCGTCGGCCAGGGCCGCTCGAGCCGCCTCGATCGTGCCCCCGACGGACCGCCGTGACCGCTCGACCAGTTGGGGCGACCAGGGGAAGCCGATCCGGCGTACGTCGTCCCGCTCCAACGACCCCGATTGAATCCTGGACAGGTAGTCGGACGAATGGACCCGGAGGAGTTGTTCGTTGGTAGCAGGCGCGGGGACCGCCAGGGTGACTTCGGACACTCCCGCGATCCGCTCCCGAAGGAGAGCGTACTTCTCCATCGGGAAGCGGTGCCCGTCGGGTAGGGGTAGGACGAAGTGATCGCAGTAGAACGCGCGCACGGTCCGAGAGGTGAGGGTCGGGCGGGTCGGGACGTTACCTGAACATGGACAGCTCGCCGCGGCAAGCGGCGTCTGCATAGATGTGTCGAATCAGCCGAAGCTCGAGCGACCGAGCTCACGACTTCTCTCGCGGGCGTGCGCCCTGCTCCTCGGACTCCTCGTCTCGGGCGCGAGCGCGCAGCCGGGGACCGCACAGGTCGGGACGGTCCAGGGGGCCGTGCACGACGAGGAGGGCGCGGCCGTCCGTGAGGCCAGTGTGGCCATCGAGACGCCGAACCGGCGGGTGGCCGCGGTCGACACCGACCGTCTGGGTCAGTTCCGACTCTCGGACGTGCCCCCCGGTTCGTACGACCTGTACGTCCGTGCGCTGGGATACGCGGAGTACGTGCAGCAGATCGTCGTGAGCGTCGGTGGGACGCTGGAGTTGGACATAGCCCTGGAGAGATCGGCGCTCGAGCTGGAGGGCATCTCCGTCGAGGCCGAGCGATCCCGGGACCGGGTCCGCTTCGAGGAGATCGGAGGCACGACTGTCCGCGAGATGGACATCGAGACCGTTCAGATGATCCCGGGTGTGGCCGAACCGGACCCTGTGCGCGCCATCGAGGTGCTGCCGGGTGTGGTGTCGACGTCGGACTACTCCGCCGCCTTCCACGTCCGGGGTGGATCCCAGGATCAGAACCTCATCCTTCTCGACGGGATTCCGATCTTCTCCCCCTTCCATCTCGGCGGGCTCTTCTCGGTCTTCAACGCCGACATGATCGATCGGGTCGAGTTGGAGTCGGGCGGCTTCGCGGCCGAGCACGGGGGGCGGGTGTCGTCGGTGCTGGACATCGAGTCGGATGCGGGTGACGACGACTCTACCGTCGACGGTGCGGTGTCGCTGCTCGCGGCGCGTGCTGCGGTGGGCGGTCGCATCCCGGAGGGGGTCGCCAACGCGCTCGGTCAGCAGAGCATGCGCTACAAGGTCTCCGCGCGTCGCTCGTACTTCGACGTCCTCTTCTCGCCCGCCTTCGACTTCCCCTATCACCTCACCGACGTCCAGACCTTCCTGGAGGGATGGAGTGAGGGGGGCGACCGGCTCACGTTCACGGGTTATACGGGTCGCGACGTCTTCCGGCTGTCCGAGGTCGAGGACGACTTTCCGCTCCGCGTCGACTGGGATTGGGGCAACGACCTCGTCGGCTTCGGGTGGACACGGCCGAGGCGAGGCGGTGGCTCGCTCGCGCTCCGGGCCAACTTCAGTCGCTTCAAGACCGGGCTGAGCTTCCCGGACT
>JAUIKL010000002.1 GCA_030430625.1 Gemmatimonadota bacterium | reverse complement strand
GTGCGGCCCTGGTGGCTCGGTGCCCGTGCCCCTCCACTAAGCCCTCTAAGCCGTTGGCGCGGAGAGCCTTGTGGAGGCGTCGCCTGCCGGGCACCGGTGGCACACGTCGTGCCTCCCTTGGAGGTCGAATCGACGACCCAGTGACCGCAGGAACCCCGTGGCTGACGAGCCTCTCGAGGAAGGCGATCCGTTCGACGAGTCCGGCAAGAAGTCGGGCCCGTCGATGGTGCTCGTCCTGGTCGCCGCCCTGATCGGGGCAGGGGCGGGCGCCTTCGTGGGCGGTCCTGCCGCGACACCGGTCGTCGCGGGATTCCTCGCATCCGACGGAGAGTCCGATGGCGGGGGGCACGGGGGCGGCGGAGGGCACGGCGGTGGGGAGGAAGCCGCCGAGGGACCGCTGACCATCGACAACCTGGTGCTCAATCCGGCCGGTTCCGGGGCATCGCGATTCTTGATCGCCACACTCGTGCTGGAGTCCGACGACGACGCGTACGCCGAGTTGACCGAGCGTGACGCCGAGGTGCGCGACATGCTCCTCACCGCCCTCGCCAGCCGGACCGTCGAGGAGTTGGCGGACGTGTCGATGCGGGGTGTGATCCGCGAAGAATTGCGGATGAGCCTGAACGACATGCTGGGGCGGGAGGGTGTGCACCGGATCTTCTTCCCGACGTTCGTCATCCAATGATCCGCCCCCAGCCTTCCCGCGGGGACGTCGTCCCCTACGACTTCCGGAAGCCCAGCCGGATTTCTCCGGAGCGGCAGAAGAGTCTCGAGGCTTCGCACGAGCAGCTTGCGCAGCAGTTGCAGCGCTGGGTGTCGGGTCGTCTCAGGGCGCCCTTCGAAGTCCACCTGGAGTCGATCTCGCAGGCGGCGTACGGCGACTTCGTCGACAACCTCGCCGATCCGGGCGCGACGTTCATCTACGACATACGCAACCTCGAGGGGGCGACGGCCGCGATCTATCTGGACGCACAGATCGCTTTCTTGCTGGTGGAGCGCCTGGTCGGTGGGTCGACGGTGACTGAGCCGCCCGATCGCGCGCTCACGGGGTTGGAGCAGGCGGTGACTCGGATGGTTACCGACCGAGTGGCCGACGAGTTCTCCGAGTTGTGGGCCGAGCAAACCAAGCTCGACCTCGCCTTCGAGCGCTTCGAGTCGGCCCGTGAGTTGGTCGAGATGGCCGCGCGTGAAGACGACGTTCTGATCACGACACTGCGGGTCGAGTTCGAGGAGGTGAAGGGGCACATCCTTCTCGCGGTGCCCTTCGTCGTACTCGAGGAGTTCCTCAGTCCGACGCCGCGTCGACACGCCACGTCCTCCCGGCGGTCCCCGGCGGAGGAGGCCGTGGAAAAGGGCAAGGTCGAGGGCCTTGTGCGGCGAGCTCAGGTCACGGTCTCGGCAACCTTCCCGACGATGGCGATGACCCTCGGGGCGCTGTCCGAACTGAAGCCCGGAGACCTCCTGATGACCGACGTCGCCCCCGACGACCCTGTGGAGGTCCGCGTTTCACAGACGGTCCGATTCCGGGGCCGGCAGGGCAAGCTGGGGCCGAACCTCGGGGTCCAGATCACAGAAGCGGTTCAGGCCGAGTAGTCCGACGAAGACGATGGAGAGAGCAACGTGACCGAAGAAGAACTCCCCGACCTGGCTCAAGAGCGTGCGGCCGGCGCCGAAGGTGGCCGGGTCGGAGATGTCGGCAACGCCGACGCAGCGGGCGGGACCGCCTCCATGGATGTGGTCATGTCCCTCGAGGTCCCGGTGACGATCGAGCTGGGCAGGACTCAGATGGCCGTCGAGGACGTCCTATCGCTCGGCCGCGGCTCGGTGATTCAGCTCGACCGCCTGGTCGGTCAGCCGATCGAGGTCCTCGTGAGTGGGCGACCCTTCGCCACGGGTGAGGTCGTCGTCGTCGGAGAGAAGTTCGGGGTGAGGATCGTGCGCATCCGCGACGCCGCCGACACGGCGCAGCCGACGTGATTCAACTCCTTCTGACCGGGCTGGCCACGGCCGGCTTTCTGGTGGGCCTCCTCCTTTGTGCCGTGTGGGCACGCCGGCGGCTGACCGGGGTGGCGGGTGGTACGCACCCGCACCGCCTCGAAGTGACGGCCCGTGTTGGCCTGCACGCGAACCAGGGGCTCGCCGTCGTGCGTGTGGGTCGACGGCACTGGCTCGTGTCGTGCGGTGAAGGCGGGGCTCGGATGCTTGCGGAGCTCGATCCGACGGACCTCGACGAACCCGAGGTGGCCGAGCGCCGGCCCATCGACTTCCAGAAGGTGCTCCGCACGAAGATGGGCATCGGAGTGGCCATCCTCGGGCTGGGCCTGGCCCCGTCCGCGATCGGTGCGCAGACGCCCGTCCCCGGGAGCGCGCCGTGGGAGCAGCTCGCCCCGTACGGTGCACTCCAGCCCGGTGGGCCCGGCTCCACGCTGGCTCCGCAGGGCCCGAGCCCCTTCGGCCCGATCTACGAAGCCCTGCAGGGTGTCGATGTACAGATCGGAGACGAGGAAGGCGGCTTTCGGCTGACCGGGACCGTCGGCACGGTGATCGTCCTGGGCCTCCTGTCCCTGGCGCCCAGCCTCCTCCTTCTCACGACCGCCTTCACGAGAATCCTGATCGTCCTGCACCTTCTGCGGCAGGCGCTCGGGACCCAGAACACACCGCCCGGCCACCTCCTGGCCGGTCTGGCCCTCCTTCTGACCGGGGCGGTCATGGCGCCCACCCTGGAACAGGTCCGTGTCTACGCGGTCGACCCCTGGGTGGCCGGCGAGATCGAGGAGGGTGAGATGCTCGGGCGGGCCATCGAGCCGATGCGCGCCTTCATGCTCACGCAGACGCGTGAGGCGGACCTGGCGACCTTTCTCGAAATCAGTCGGACACCGCCCCCGATGACTCCTGCGGACATACCGCACACGGTCCTGATGTCGGCGTTCGTCACGAGCGAGTTGCGCACCGCGTTCGAGATCGGCTTCGCGATCTTCCTGCCCTTCATCGTCATCGACCTCGTCGTGGCCGCCGTGCTGACGAGCATGGGCATGTTCATGTTGCCACCGACGATGATCGCCTTGCCCTGCAAGCTGATGCTCTTCGTCCTCATGGACGGATGGACGCTCTTGATGGGCGCCCTGGCTCAGAGCTTCCTGTGAGCCGGCGATGACGTACGAACTCGTCGTGCAACTGGGTCGTCAGGCGATCCTCACGGCCTTCTGGCTCTCCGCGCCCCTCCTGGCGATCGCGCTCGCCGTGGGTCTGACGGTGAGCATCTTCCAGACGGTCACGCAGGTGCAGGAGCAGACCGTTGCCTTCGTGCTCAAGCTCTTCTCGGTCGGCATCGTTCTCTTCGCGCTGCTGCCGTGGACACTCTCGGTGGCGGTCGGCTTCGGATCTCGCTTGCTTCTGGCCGTGCCGGCCATGGTGGGCTGACCGTGGACCCGGCCCTGAGCGGACTGCTCGTTGGCGGTGCGTTGGTCTTCTTTCGTATTGCCGGCCTGATGGTCGTGGCCCCGCTCCTCGCGGCGCGCACCGTGCCCGCGCCCATACGCGCCGCGATCGCCGTGCTCCTCACGGCGCTGGTGCTGCCGACGATTCCGGAGGTGCCACCATCGGTCGCCCTCTCTCCGATGGCGCTGGCGTCGGAGATGGTCGTCGGGATTGGACTCGGGATCGGCGCGGCGCTCCTGATCGGTGGGGCGGAACTGGCCGGTGACATTCTCTCCGTTCAGACCGGACTGGCGGGCGCGACGGCCCTCGATCCACTGACCGGCTTCGGGACCGGGATCATGGGTCAGTTCCTCAGCCTCTTCGTTCTCACCCTGTTGCTGGTGTCGGGCGGTCACCTCGTCATGATCGAGGCGCTGGCGGCCAGCTACGAGGTGGTTCCCGTGGGGGCCGCGTTCGACGTCGGGGCGGGGGTCACCGAAATCGCGCGGACCTTCACCGTGCTCTTTTCACAGGGGCTGCAGTTTGCCGGGCCGATCATCGCCGCCGTTTCGGTCGGGTATGTGGCTCTCGGCGTTCTTGCTCGCACGTCGCCGCAGCTGAACATGCTCGCAGTCGCCTTTCCGCTGCAGATCGGTCTCGGACTGGTGACGCTCGCCGGCGCCATCCCGCTCGCCGCGACGTTCTACGCCGGATGGCCGGCACATATCGAGGGGCTCGCCGCCCGATTCCTCCGCGCGGTCGCGGGGTTCTGATATGGCCGAGAACCAGCAGGACAAGACCGAAGAACCAACTGCCAAACGGCAGCGAGAGGCGAGGGACGATGGGAAGATTCCGCGCACCCAGGAGCTGTCCGCAGCCGCCGCTCTGATTGCGGCGGGCCTCATGGTGGGGCCCGGCGGAGGGCAGATCGCGCGGGCCCTCGAGTCCGTGACCCGGACGAGCTTCCTCGTGGGACACGGGTCCCTCTACGATCCGCGCGCCGCCGTCGAGTACATGAGGTGGGTGGGAGGACAGGCGGCGTTGGGCTTCCTTCCCTTCGCGCTGGCCGTGACCGGGCTGGCCCTGGCCGTCGGTGTGGTTCAGGGCCGCGCCACCTTGACACTGAAGCCGCTGCAGCCTGACTGGAGTCGGCTGTCACCGGTGAAGAACCTTCAGCGCTACCTGAGCCCGAGGCCCTTCGTGGACCTCGGCAAAGCGCTCTTCAAGCTCTTTGTCGTCGGGGCGGTGGTGTATGTCGCCCTCTCGGGGGCGCTGTCCGACCTCAGTCGCCTTCCCCAGAGCGGGCCGGCGGCGCTACTCGACGTCCTTCGCAGCGAGGTCGCCACGGTCCTGCTCGCGGCGGGACTGGCGCTCCTCTGTCTGGCGGTCGCGGACTACGGCTATCAGTCGTGGCAGCACC
The DNA here is from genome assembly GCA_030430625.1 of Gemmatimonadota bacterium. GTDB lineage: Bacteria > Gemmatimonadota > Gemmatimonadetes > Longimicrobiales > Gaopeijiaceae > UBA2589. Next base: position 86,441 of record JAUIKL010000002.1, on the reverse strand, counting down.
AGCGCGAACTCCGGATGACGAAGGAGGAGGTCAAGAAGGAGCTTCGCGAGTCCGAAGGTGATCCGATGGTGCGAGCGCGGCTGCGGAGCCTCGGTCGTTCGCTGGCTCGCATGCGGATGATGCAGGCCGTCCCGACGGCCGACGTCGTCGTGACCAACCCGACCCACATCGCCGTGGCGCTCCGGTACGACCCGGAGGTCGCGGACGCGCCGATCGTCGTCGCGATGGGCACGCGTAAGACAGCTCTGCGGATCCGAAAGCTGGCCCTCTCGGCGGGCGTTCCCGTGGTGGAGAACAAGCCGGTGGCTCGCGCGCTCTTCGCCACGTCGAAGGTCGGCCTTCCGATTCCGCCGATCCTCTACGTGGCGGTGGCCGAGATCCTGGCCTTTGTCTTCCGGCACCGCCCGCCGGCGCACACGCGGAGTCGCCGATGAGTCAGGATCGGGGTTTCCAGAACGCGGACTTCGTCATCATCGCGGCGGTCGTCGGGGTCGTGGCCCTCCTCGTCCTGCCGCTCCCGACCTTCGTCCTCGACATCCTGATCACGGTCAGCATCGCCAGCTCCCTGCTCGTGCTGCTCGTCGCGCTGCAGACGTCGAATCCCCTCGAGCTCTCGGCCTTCCCGACCCTCCTTCTCCTCCTCACCCTCTTCCGTCTCGGGCTGAACGTCGGGAGCACACGGTTGATCCTCGGTCGCGGCGAAGGTGGCGCGGTGATCTCCGCGTTCGGGGATTTCGTTGTCCAGGGGAATTACGCGGTCGGGGTGGTCATCTTCCTGATTCTGGTCGCGATCAACTTCATCGTGATCACGAAGGGTGCGGGGCGCGTGGCCGAAGTTGCGGCCCGCTTCACCCTCGATGCGATGCCCGGGCGGCAGATGAGTATCGACGCGGACCTCAACGCCGGGATCATCGACGAGGCGCAGGCGCGTCGTCGTCGTCGCGAGATCTCGATGGAGGCCGACTTCTACGGCGCCATGGACGGCGCCGCGAAGTTCGTTCGCGGTGACGCGGTTCTGGGCCTGCTGATCACGGGGATCAACATCCTCGGCGGGCTCTACGTCGGCATGCTTCAGGAGGCCCTTCCTCTTGCCGACGCCGCCGCGAAGTACACGATGCTCACGATCGGTGACGGACTGGTGAGCCAGATCCCGGCCCTGATCGTCAGCACAGCCTCGGGTATCGTCGTGACCTACTCGGCCGGAGGGGCCAGGGTCGGCGCCGCCCTGGCTCACCAGCTCGGACGGGATCCTCGGCCGCTCTGGGCATCGGCCGTGATCCTGGGCTCGTTGGGACTCGTTCCTGCGCTCCCGAACGCGCCGTTTCTCCTCCTGTCCGCTGCCTTCGGTGGGCTCGGTCTGCTGGCATCGCAGAACGAGGCATCCGCGCCCTCCGCGTCCGCACCGGGCGTCGGAACGATCGGGCTACCCGAGTCGCAAGGGGAGCAGGTCGAGCCGGGCTCGGCGGTCGCGCTTCCGTCGGCCTACGATCCCCTGGAAGAGTTGATCCTTCTGGATCCCGTCGAACTCGAGGTCGGGTATGCGATGATCCCCCTCGTCGACGAGTCCCAGGGCGGAGACTTGCTCAGCCGGGTCGGCGTCCTGCGAAAGAAGGCCGCCCAGGATCTCGGGCTCCTCGTGCCCCCGATTCGAATCCGGGACGACATCGAGCTCGCTCCGGGAGAGTACGTGATCCGGCTTCGCGGCTCCGAGGTGGCCCGTGGCGAGGTGATGATGCGGAACCTGCTCGCCCTAGACACCGGCAAGGTGGTCGCCCCCGTCGACGGCATCGAGGTGCGCGATCCGAGCTTCGGTCTGCCGGCCCGTTGGATTCCGCGCGACGCCAAGATCGACGCTGAAGCTCGCGGGTGGTCGGTAGTCGAACCCGGTTCGGTCGTCGCGACGCACCTCATGGAGACGCTCAAGGAACACGGCGCCGATCTTCTTGGCCGACAGGATGTCCAGGCCCTACTCGATCGCCTGAAAGAGACTCATCCGGCGCTCGTCGACGAGGTCGTGCCGACCCGGGTCTCGCTTGGTGTGGTACACCGGGTCCTCCAGCGACTCCTACGGGAGCAGGTGCCGATCCGCGACCTCGTCACGATCCTGGAATCGCTGGCCGACCACGCCGAGACGACGAAGGACCCCGAAGCACTGACCGAGCACGTCCGGCGAGCGCTCGGAAAGATCATCGCGGACCGCTACCTCGACGAGCGAGGCTCGATCCGTGGCATCACGGTGGGCCCGCGTCTCGAAGCCGCGCTGATGGGGCTCTTCTCCCCGCGCGGGACGACCGGCGAGTCTCTGGCTCCCGAGCGGTTGTCGACCGCCATCCAGGAACTCGACCGGATGACACGCGCTCAGGGGGCCGGTGCGGTGCCGGTGATCGCGCCGCCGTCGCTCCGTGTCGGCATTCGAAAGCTGCTGGAGCCGGTTCTTCCGCACGTGCCGGTGATCTCACTCGCTGAACTGCCTTCACACGCCGGGTTCGAGCCTCTCGGATCCTGGGAGATCTCATGAGAATCGAGCGCATCCACGCACCGAACGTCTCGAAGGCCCTCGACCGGGTTCGGGCCGTCCTCGGAGACGACGCACTCCTCCTCGAGACGCGAACGGTGCCGGGCGGATTCGAGGTGACGGCGACGACGCCGGACGAGGTACGACGATTCGACTGGACTCTTCGTCAGCCCGGGCCGCCGCGTCGGGTCGGTCGGCGTACGCGGGTTCTCGCTCTCGTCGGTCCGACCGGGTCGGGGAAGACGACGACGCTGGCCAAGCTCGCGCTGAACGTGTCTGCGTTCGGTGGCTTCCGCGTGGGCATCATCACACTCGACAGCTACAAGATCGGCGCCTTCGACCAGGTCCAAACCTACGCGGACCTGGCCCGACTTCCGCTCGAGGTCGCGACCGAACCGCGAGAGGCGCAGGGCGCGCTTCACCGTCTGTCGGGTTGCGACGTCGTCCTCGTCGACACACCGGGGCGCGCCCCGGCTTCGAGTGCGGTGGATCGTCGGTGGCGCGATTCACTCGTCGCCTTGCGGCCCGACGAGGTGCATCTCGTCGTGTCGGCTTGCGTACGGCTCGAAGTCGCCGACGCGGTCATGGCGCACTTCGCCGACGTCGGACCGACGCATTCGCTCCTGACCAAGCTGGACGAGGATCCCAGCGAGTCGGGGGCAGCGCCGATCGCCGGAAGGCTGAACCTCCCAGCCCGCTGGGTCACGGATGGACAGGGTGTCCCCGAAGACCTGCACGGTGCCCCCGACCGACTCGTCTCCGGTGCTCTGCGTCGTGGGCGTGAACCCTCCACCCTCCAGGCGATCGCGTGACTTCCCAGCTCGAAGCCCTTCGCGCCCAGATCGGGCGCCGACGCGCCCGGAGAGGGCCTCCTCACGTCGTTGCCGTGACGGCCGGAAGAGGGGGGGCGGGGGTGTCGTTGGTCTCCGCCCTACTCGCCATCCGAGGGGCGTCGGTCGGCCGCCGCACGCTCCTCGTCGACGCCGAACCGTGGCTCGACGTGCAGCGGGTATGGCTCGGTGCTCCGCGTACGGTGACGCTGGCCGAACTCGGGTCGGGTCCTGTCGAGAGACTCGTTGCGCCGGTGCACGGGTCGCTCGAGTTGCTGAGTCTGACCGCCGGCGCGTCGGAGTCGAGGGAGGTGCGAGCCATCGTTCGCCGGGTCCCTCCGCTGTTCAACGATCGGGACCTCGTTGTCGTCGATGCCGGCACGCGCCTGCACGCCCTCGAGCGGATGATCGACCTGCGCGTCGGCTCGGTGGTCGTCGTGACGGCCGCCGACGCCATCGGTCTGGCGTCCACACACGCCATGCTGAAAGCGCTCATGGTCCACGCGGAGGCGCCGGCACGGATCCTCTTCAACCGAACGGGTGGTCAGGAGCTGGATGTGGCGGCCTCCGTGCTGCGGGAGGGCGCGAAGCGCTTCCTGGCGTGCGATCTCGACATTCTGGGTGCTCTTCCCGAGGACCCCGGACTCACGAATGGGATCACCCGTGGAAGTCGACTCCCCGAACTGCTCGTGCAGTCGACGCTTCTCGATCAGGTCCACCCGGTCCTGACGCAGCTCCTACCACCGGCGGCCGCATGAGCGCCAAGCCGAGCGACGAAGGTGGCGGGAAGCCGCTCGACCCGGACCGGTTGGTGTCCGAGAATCTCGGTCTCGTGTACGACGCGGCGGCCAAGCTCGACCGGTCGGGAGGATTGGGTCCGGAACGTGGGGACCTCATCAGTGCGGGTGTTCAGGGCCTCATCCAGGCCGCGCACAGTTTCGACCCGAGCCGAGGGCACGCGTTCAGCACACTCGCGGTCACGAGGATACGGGGCGCGATGCTGGATGAGCTTCGGCGCTGGGATCGAACCCCGCGTTCCCTACGGAGACGCGAGAGGGAGATGCGGTCCGCCGAGACGGATCTTCGACTCCGGCTCGGACGGGACCCCGATCCGAAAGAGCTGGCCGAGGCCATGGGCGTGTCCCCCGAAGAGGTGCATGGACTCCGCTCCGATCTCAACCGGTACCACGACGAGTCTCTCGATCGCACGACGGGTGGACCGGATCCCGGCACAGGCTTCACCGTGGCGGAAACGACCGCGGACGATGGCCCGAACATCGAGGACCTCGTGGCTCACGAGGAGACGGTCGCGATTTTGGCGGATTGTATGAGAAAACTCCCGGAACGGGAGTCTCGCGTGCTGTCCCTCTACTACTACGAAGAACTCCGGCTCCGGGAGATCGCGGAGCTGATGGGCGTGACCGAGTCTCGGATCTCCCAGATCCGGCAGGCCGCCTTGAAGACGCTACGGACCTTACTCGAGGCGGACGGAATCGAACCATGAAGCGATCCACGTTGGGGACCCTGGCCATCGCCTTCGCCCTCGCAGCCCCACTGGCCGGGCAAGTGGAGCCGGCGGGCGTTCACGTCGGCCTGCCCTCCGTCGAACCGGTGGAGGCGGAAGACGCGGCCGCGTCGGTCGCTGCGGAGATGGTGCAGTCCATTCTGAGTGGTGCCGACGAGGGGACGGCGTGGGACGAGCTGGCCACGGTTCTCGAAGAGCGTGGAATGGCTCGTCCGCGTCCGGCATCGTCCGGGGATGGGGCCACGGGTGTCGCCGCCGAGTGGCGCGGCTTTCGCGCCATCCTGAGAGGAGAGGCGACCTGGACGCTGGAGGCCGGGCTGATCGTGATGATCGGCTTCCTTCTTCTCGTCGCAGCCCTCTCGACGTCCGTGGCGTTCGTCCGGCGTCGAGCGGCGGGTCGACGACCGCGAATTCGCGTGCGGCGTGGACGGGCGCCGGCCGCCAGCGATGCGGTTCGTCTAGCCGAGCGCCTCGAGGCGAGGCGGGTATGATCGGGCTGCGGCAGGTGCTGCCCACCCGGAAGACCCTTCCGGTCGTGACCATGGGGCCCGGACTTGTCCCGAGGGTGGTCCGGAGGTCGCAAGGTGCAGTCAGACTGCAGGTTACGGTGTCTGTCCGGATCTGTGAACCACTGGCACGGGCGTTGCGCCTCGGTGACGCGGAACCCTCGAGCAAGGGACGAGGTCGATGAGCGGACCACCGAGCCTGCGCGCGGCCGGGCACGCGCTGATGTATTGGCAGCGCCGGCAGGAAGTGAACGCGAACAACCTGGCCAACGTCGAGACCGCCGGCTTTCGCGCCGAGCGGATCTTCTCCGAGGTGCTTCCGGGCGGAATTCCAGCCATCGGGACCGTTACGGACACTCGGGCCGGTGAGCTCCGGGAGACCACCGGGCCTCTCGACCTGGCTCTTCAGGGCACGGGGCACTTCGCGGTCGAGACCAGTGAAGGGACGAAGCTCGTCCGCAGCGGGTCGTTCACGCTCGACGCGGACGGCCGGGTGGTGGACGCGAATGGAAACGCCCTGCTCGGCACCTCCGGCCCTCTCGTTCTTCCTCCCGGCCCCGTCGAGATCGACGCGACCGGTGTGGTCACGGTGGCCGGCGAACGCGTCGGACGGCTTCGGGTCGTCCGCGCCGATGCCGCTCAAGAGGCGGGGGCCGTGGATGGAGCGGCCCCGATCAGCGCGACGCGTGGAAGCCTCCGCGACGGTGTGCTGGTCGACGAGGCCTCGTTGACCGAGGTCCCGCCGGAGGCGGTCCTCGTGCGTCAGGGCTTCCTCGAGGGGAGCAACGTCAACGCGCTCGACTCCCTGATCGAAATGACCACGATCCAGCGGTCCTTCGAGGCCGTTCAACGATCCGTGACCACCATCGACTCGATGATGGAGACGGTGGCCAACCGACTGGGGCGTGTGGAGTGATCCTGTTTCCGAGTAGGAGAGACCGATGGACCCGTCTTTGAAGACCGCGGCCACGGGTATGGCCGCGCAACAGACACGAATCGACGTCATCGCCAACAATCTGGCGAACGTGAACACCCCCGGCTTCAAGCGAAGTCGAGCCGTGTTCGAAGACCTTCTCTATCAGACGATCCGGGGAGAACAGGGCATCGACAGCCCGGCCGGTGACGTGATCGCGCAGGTGCAGGTGGGCCGCGGTACGAAGCTGGCCGGAGTCCAGCGCGTACACGCGCAGGGCACCGCCGAGCTCACCGAGCGCCCGCTCGACCTCGCCATCATCGGCGAGGGCATGTTCCAGGTTCGGATGCCGGACGGAACCACCGCGTATACGAGGGACGGCAGCTTCACCATGTCCGACCAGGGTGTGCTGGTGACCTCGAGCGGCTATCCGGTCGTCCCGGAGATCCGCGTCACAGAGGACATGATCGGAGTGGCGATCTCCCGCGATGGTGTCGTTTCGGCCCTCGTGTCGGGTCAGACCCTCCCGGTCGAGGTCGGTCGCTTCGAGTTGGCCCGTTTCCCGAACGCACCGGGCCTCAGCGCGCTGGGCGAGAACCTGTGGGCGGAGACCGGTGCCTCGGGGCAGCCCCTTGTCGGCAGCCCCCAGGAGGACGGGTTCGGTAGGCTCGAGGCCGGTGCGCTCGAGTCGAGCAACGTCGAAGTCGTCCAGGAGATGGTCGACATGATCGCGGCTCTGCGGGCCTACGAGATCAATGCGAAGGCCGTTCAGGCGAGCGAAGACATGGCCGACGTCACGAACCAGATGGTCCGATGAGGATCGGCGCCGCACTCCTTCTGGCCGTCCTCCCCGCGCCGATGGCGGCCCAGGCCGCCACCGACGTGACGGCCCATCCGAGACTGGACGGGGTCCGAGGCGTGATCGCGTCGGAGTGGGGCGTTCACCAGGAGTCTCTGCGGCTCTCCCTACTGGGGGACGTGCCGGAGGTCGTCGATTCCGTGTCCGTCGAGCCCGGGTCGTCCGATCGGTGGATCCTCTCCCTCTGGTCGGAGGACCGACTGACCCGGCGCTTTCTGCGGGCCGGCGTCCTGGTTCCCGTGCCGAGCGCCGCCCGGGCTCTCGAACGTGGTGCCACAGTGGCGGCCGACGATGTCGTGACGAGCCTCACGACCGTGTGGGGCGTACCGTCGCCCCACGACGATCCCGTGGGTGGGGTCACCCAGCGCATGGTGGCACAAGGTGAGCCGCTGTTGGCGCCAGCGGTGCGCCCTCCCCTTCTCGTCGAAGGCGGAGACGACGTCGAAGCCGTCTATCGACACCCTGGATTGGCGGTGACGGTGAAGGGCGAGGCGCTCGGACGGGCACGTCGGGGTGAGGTCGTGATGGTCCGACTCCGCTCCGGGGTGCGGGTGAACGCTCGGGCCGTCGGTCCGGGCCGCGTGGAACTGACGGGAGGTCGACGATGAGACGTGCACTCGTGATCGCTTGTGGACTCGCGATCGGCGCTCCGTGCGCGGTTTCGGCGCAGGCGGTCCCGGACTTCGGTTGGCTGACGGACGGCCGTCGCCACGGGGTCGGGGATATCGTGACGATCGTGGTGGACGAGTACACCGCGGCGTCTGCGGACCGGGCGACCTCCGCCCTCGAGGACCGGGGGTTGGAACTCGGCGTGCGGGGCGGGACGGGCTCGACCAACGTCGATGCGAACGGCACGTCCTTTCTCGCGAACGAGTCGCTGCGCCGTGGGCGTGATATCCGGCAGGACCGCCTGAACTCCGAGGTGTCGGTGCGCGTCACCGAGATGCTCGATGACGGTAACCTCCAGGTCGAGGGAACGAAGACGGTCACGATCGACGACCACACCCAGGAGGTCACGGTTCGGGGCGTTCTCCGACCCCAGGACATCCTCTCGGACAACACGGTTCTGTCGTGGCGGATCGCCGATGTCGAAGTCCTCTACTCGACCAACGGCAACCTGGCCAAAGCCGACAAGAGCATGATCGCCAAGATCCTCGGGTGGATCATTCCATGACCCGCGCTCTCTCCGCCCGGTGCCGCTCGAGCGTCCGAGTCGGTTGCCTGACCGCCCTCCTGGCGGCCTTGCTCCTGCCCGTGCCTTCGACCGCGGTCGAAGCCCAGGCACCGCGAGTGCGGGACCTCACGATCCCCGAAGGGGAGATTCCTGTTCAGCTCGTCGGGTACGGGCTGGTCACCGGCCTCGACGGAACGGGTGACCGGGTCTTCGGAAACCGCGAAGGCAACATGACCGTGCGGTCGATCGCGAACCTGCTGAGGAACATGGGCGTCGAGGTACCCGAGTACGTGCTTCGTGCCCGCAACTCGGCCGCCGTGATCGTGACGGCCGAGGCGTCGCCGTACGCCCGGCCCGGCGGACGCTTCGACGTTCACGTCGGTTCCCTCGGGGACGCGACCAGTCTCCGAGGCGGCGTCCTCCTCCAGACCCCCATGGTCGGATCGGTCGGTGGACCGCCGCTGGCGCTCGCGGACGGGGTGATCGTCCTACCCTCGAGGATGGACAACCGGCGGGACCTCGTGGAGACCTCCGCCCGACTGACCGACGGCGGCGTGGTCATGGCGCCGATCGGACAACCCCCCGAAGGCCCGCCCTCTCGTCTCCACCTCAGGGACCCGAACCTCGCGACCGCGCAACTGATTGCCGAAGCCATCAACGCGGGTCTCGGTGGGGACGTCGCGACCGTGGAGGATCCCGGGTCGGTGGCGCTCCAACTTCCCGCCGACGATCCCTACCGCGCGCTCGTCTCCCTGGGCGATCTGCCGGTGACACCGGACGTGGCGCCCCGCGTGGTCGTCGACGCCCGGAGCGGAATCGTGGCGACAGGAGGGGACATCACCGTCGGCGCAGGCGTGGTGAGCCACGACTGGCTGACGGTCACGATCGGCCAGCCCGAGCCAGCCGCCGCCGGGGATCCGAACGCCGTCCTGCCCCCCGGCGCGGTGCGTGTCGAGCCCGGGGTCCAGGTGCAATCCCTGGCCGAGGCGCTGCATGCCGTCGGTGCGACGGCCGAGGTCATCGGGCAGGTCTTCCGGTCGCTCCGGGACGCCGGCGCTCTACATGCGGAGGTGGTCGTCCGATGATCTCAGGTATGGAGGGTGTGCTCGGAGTGGCCGACACTGGAAGTACGGATGCCGTTCCCGACCGTCACGAGCGACTTCGTGATGCGACCGAGCAGATGGAAGGGGTGTTCATGCAGTACCTGACGAAAGCACTGCGCGCGACCGTGCCGGGCGGCGGAAGCCCGGATGCGCCCGGTGCAGACATGTACGCGACGCTACTCGACGAGGAGATGGCGCGCGCGATGGCCGGTGATACCAGGAGCGGGATTGCCGAGGCGCTGTATCGACAGCTCTCGGTGGCCCTCGGAGACGACCCAGCGAAGGGGATGGCGGAATGATGCAGTCGACCGCTCTCGAGATTCAGCCCGACTTCACGACCGAAACCGGGCTGCGCAGCCTGTTGGTGTCCGCGCTCGACGAAGAGGTCGCCCTCCTCGACAAGTTGAGGGACATCTTCGTCGTCCAACGGGAGGCGCTGGCCGCCGGCGATGCCGGTGCGCTGGACGACGGGATCTTTGCGGCCACCCGTATGATGCGGACGATAGAGGAGGCGCGTCGCCGTCGCCGCCGGCTGACCGAGCGGCTGACTGGCGGCGACATGGAGTTGGACGAACTCGATGTCTGGCTCAGCGGGGTCAACAACCGGCCGATCCGTGCGGCGCGCGACCGGGTCCGCGAGGCGGCCGTTCGGCTCCGCTCGGAGGTTCGGACCCTCAGGGAGATTCTGAAGACGGCGCTCTCCGACAACCGTCGGTATCTGGAGGTCCTCCTCGGTGATACGACGCGCTCTGTCGAGTCGGAGCCCTACGACGCCGGTCCGGGCGCGGTTCTCGACCGGAGGTTGTAATGCCTGCCTCCCTGAACGGGATTCTCTCGATTGCCCGATCCGGGCTGCTGACCCAGCAGCTCGCGCTTCAGGTGACGGGACACAATCTCGCCAACGCAACGACCGAGGGTTACTCCCGGCAGAGGGCCGAACTCGTTCCGGGTACTCCGCTCCGTCTTCCGGAGGGGCTACTCGGCACCGGTGTGCGGGTCGCGGACATTACCCGTGCGCGAGACTCGCTTCTGGACGGTGTCTATCGTCGGGAGTCGTCGCTCTTCCACGGATTCGAGACCAAGTACTCGGCGCTTTCGAGCGTGGAGGGGTCTTTTGCGGAGGGCGGTGACCTGGCGTTGGGCGCCGCGCTCGACGCCTTCTGGAGTGCGTGGTCGGACCTGGCCAACGATCCGTCGAGTGTGACGGCACGATCCGTCGTAGCTTCACGCGGTCAGCAGGTCGTCGATCACTTCCACGGCGTCGATGCGACCCTGGACGTCATCAGTGGCCAGGTGTCGGCCGCTCTTTCGACGTCCGTCGATCGGGTGAACTCGATTCTCGAAGAGGTCGCATCCCTGAACGCGACGATCGCGTCGGCCGTGTCGGGCGGGAGATCCGCACCGGACATCGCGGACCAGCGAGACCGGCTCCTCGATGAACTCGCCGAACTCCTGCCGATCGAGACGACGCCGCGGGAGACGGGGGCGGTAGGTGTCGTCGTGCAGGGGGTCTCGGTGGTCGAAGGCACGCATGCCCAGACTCTGGACCTGTCTTTCGCGGCCGGGACGTGGACCCTCACCACCGCCAACGGGACTCCGCTGGCAGTCGATCGCGGGTCGATCGGTGGCGGACTCGATACCCTCAACGACGACTTCTCCGCCGTACGCACGCAGCTGGATACGTTGGCCCGTGGCATGGTCGAACGGGTCAACGCGCTCCACGTCACGGGCACGAACCCACTGGGCGGCACCGGCCTGAACTTCTTCGACGACTTCGGGGATTCCACGACGGTTACCGCTCAGAACCTCTCCCTGGACGCAGCCATCCTCTCCGATGCGCAGGCCATTGCAGCAGGCACACCCGACGTGGGCGGGAACTACCGGGCGGGTGCCAACGACATCGCGCTGGCCCTGGCGGGTCTGCGTGAGGACACGGCGGGCGGGATTCTGGCGGGCACGTCGATCAATACCGCGTACCGTGACCTCGTGGCCGATGTCGGCCTTCGGACAGGAGCCGCGAAGGACACCCTGGACGGCCATGCGGTGCTGATGTCGGCTGCCGGAGAGCGGCGGGAATCCGTCGCCGGTGTCGCGACGGACGAGGAGCTGGTTAAGGTGGTGCAGTTCCAGGCGGCGTACGGTGCCGCCGCCCGCCTCGTCACGACGGTGGACGAAATGTACCAGACCCTCCTCTCCATCTGATGCTCATCCTTCAGCGCAAGCAGGATGAGGCCGTCCTGATCGGGGACGATATCAGGGTCGTCGTCCTCCGCTCGGACCCGGGGGGCGCGCGGCTCGGCATCGAGGCGCCCGCACACATCACGATCCTTCGCGAGGAGATCGTGGACGAAGTTCGTGCGGAGAACCTCCGGGCATCGGAGATCGCCGGTGAGCTCTCGTCGGCGAGGCCCCCCGAACCTCCTTCGGACCGCGAGTCTTCGGACGATTAGTCCTTGGTCGGGTCGCCGTAGGTGAGCCGGACCGCTCGGTCGTTCACGAGAGTCACCTCGACCCGACTTTCCGAGTCTGTCGTCAGGGCTTCCGGGGGCGCGTCGCCGGCCAGGCCGGGGGCTTCGAGAAGAAGGGTGGTTCCTCCCTCTCCGCTCAACGAGACGTCGACGGTCGTACCCTGAGGGACTCCACGGCGGAGCCAGGCAACCGAGAGCAGGACCGAACGCATGATCTGGGTCCAGTCCCCCCGGACGACGGCGCCGCCCTCCAGTGACTCCGTCGAGACCTCGAGACGGATCGGGCCTTCCGGGTAGTGCTCCATGATCTCCGAAACCTGTTCCGCGATCACGGTCAGGCCGACCGGGCCGAACTCCCAGGCTCCGCCGCGACACAGCGTCCTGATGTGGCGCACGTCCTGGGCAATCAGAGCCATGTCCGCCTCCACGGCCTCGCTTCCGTTGCCCAGCAACCCACGTCTCTTCAGTACGAAGAGGTAGGCAGACACGGAGGCGAGCCGGTTGTTGAGGTCGTGACACAAGCCCGCAATGGCCCGTTCCGCGGCCGGAGATCCGGACGCGGCTTGGGTCTGGTGCATATAACGTCACCCTGGGGGGGAAGAGACATTATTGCGTGCGCGCTTAGGCGCACTTCTATGGAATTGTAGTTCCGACCGTACCGAACCGACAATCGCAGCCAGAGGTCTGCCCTTCCGCCATCCGACCGGAGACATCCCGCTCGGTGTTGTTGATCATCGGATTCGTCGTCGTCTTCGCCAGCATCTATGTCGGCTATACCATGCACGGCGGTAGCGTCGCGGTACTGATCCAGGTCTCCGAATTCATCATCATCGGGGGGGCGGGGATCGGCGCGCTGTTGATCGGGAATTCGATGCACACCGTGAAGGCGATCTTCCGGGACCTCCTGCGCCTCCTCAAGCCGGATCCCTACAACCGGTCGGCCAACACGGAGTTGCTTCAGGTCCTCTACGAGCTCTTCTACGTGGCCCGACGCGATGGGCTCATCGGCATCGAAGAACACGTCGAGCAGCCCGACACCAGCTCGCTATTCAAGAAGTATCCGACCTTCCACAACAACCATCACGCAGTTGCCTTCCTGTCGGACACGATGAAAGTCCTGCTGACGGGTACGGTGGCCGACCACCACCTCGCGGAGATCCTAGACCTCGACCTGGAGCAGTTCGAGGAGGAGGGGATGCACGTCCCGCACGCAGTGCAGGTCGTGGGTGATGCGATGCCGGGGTTCGGGATCGTGGCTGCAGTGCTCGGCGTCATCATCACGATGGGGAAAATCGGTGGTGAGCCCGCAGTGATCGGTGAGTCCGTGGCCGCTGCCCTGGTTGGGACCTTTCTCGGTGTGCTCCTGGCCTACGCCGTCTTCGGTCCGGTGGCGCAGCAGCTCGAGGGGAGGGTACGGAGCGAGCACGACTACCTCCGGGTCATCCGAACGGCGCTGCTCGCCTTCGCTCGTGGCGACGCTCCGTTGACGTGCATCGAGTTTGCCCGGCGCAGCATCGCGCCCGACGAGCGTCCGACCTTCTCCGAGGTCGAAGAACTCACGACGGCGGTCTGATCCGATGAACGACAACAAGCCCATCGTCATCGTCGTCAAGAAGAAGAAGAACAAGGGTGGTCATCACGGCGGGAGCTGGAAGGTGGCTTACGCCGACTTCGTTACGGCGATGATGGCCTTCTTCCTGGTGATGTGGATCGTCGGAATGGACTCCGACGTGAAGGACGTGGTCGAGGGGTACTTCAACAATCCCGTCGGCTTCCGTCGCGCCTACGGCTCGGGCGTGACGCCCGTATCACAGGGGTCCACTCCGCTGCCGACTGCGCTCGTGCGCATGCCGATGTTCGTGCGGCAGGTCGAAACGCGACGAATGAACACCGTTCGCGAACAAATCCTGGAGGACCTCGAAGGGGTCACGGGAGGCGACGAGTTCGGTTCCAACGTCGAGGTGGTCGTCACACCCGATGGTCTCCGCGTCGAGCTGCGCGAAGGGCAGAGCGGATCGACCTTCTTCCAGAGCGGGTCGGACGGAGTGCAGCCAGCCGCTGTCGAGGCGTTGCGCGTCATTGCTTCGAACATCGACGACCTTCCGAATCACGTCATCATCGAAGGGCACACGGACTCCGCTCCGTACGGCACGCAGGGTTACACGAACTGGGAGCTGTCGGTCGATAGAGCCAATGCGGCGCGTAGACTGCTTGTCCAGTTCGGGTTGCCGAACAGTCAGATCGGGGAGGTCAGGGGGCATGCGGACCGTGAACTCCTTCTTGCGGATGCTCCTTTCGACCCGTCGAACCGACGAGTGACGATTCTGATCCCCTACATGGAGATCATCGACGCCAGCGACGAGCCGCCGCCGGCGGGGGGCGGAGGCTAGGCGCGGTCGGACTTCGGACCGATCGCGCTCAGCCGTTCGAGGAGCAGGTCGTAGTCGAAGGGCTTGCCGACGACGTCGTCGTGGCCGGTCAGTTCCCCGAGCGCGGGCAGATTCCCCGTCATCAAGATGGAGCGCCCGCGGAAGCGCGAATCGACCGAGAGCTCCTTCCAGAGTTCGACCCCCGACCCGTCCAGGCCGGCGTCGACGAGCACCGCGTCGAAGAGGGACGAGGCCAGCTGGGCTCTCGCTTCGGGCACGCTCGCGCCCAGCGCAACCTGGTGACCCGCGAGTTCGAGAACCATACGAAGCGCGACCCGGAGTGACGGGTCGTCGTCGGCGACGAGGATACGCATCGGATGGGGATCGGGGGCGCGAACGGCCACAGAAGTTCAGTGCTCCGCGAGCCGGGTCAAGGCCCCGACTTCAGGTATGCTCCGGCGTACCGATACTGATGGCTGAGGGGGAACGCCGACGTTCCGCTTCCACGCGCAAGGACGCGCAAGACAGCAACTCAAGGAGGAGATCATGAGGATCAACACCAACGTCGCGGCGATGAACACGCTGCGAGTCCTGGCCGGTACCGACCAGGCAGTCACGCGGAGCATCGGGCGACTCTCGTCTGGTTTCCGCATCAACCGAGCCGCCGACGACGCGGCCGGCCTGGCCATCGCCAACCAGCTTCGTGCCGACCTCGGTGCGATGCGGCAGGCCACCCGGAACGCCGAGCAGGCCAACTCGCTCTTGCAGGTGGCTGAAGGTGGCGCGACCGGTATTCAGAACATCCTGGTTCGCATGAAGGAGCTCGCGAGCCAGGCGTCGTCCGACAACGTCGACGACACGGGTCGTGGCCGGATCGACATCGAGTTCCAGGAGCTGGTGCTGGAAATCGATCGTATCGCCGACTCGACCGAGTTCTCCGGTACCGTTCTCCTGGACGGTGGTGCCGGAACGTTGGACTTCATCGTCGGTGCGTCTTCGACGATCGCCAACGACACGATCAGCATCACGGGTGCCAACCTGGACCTCACGACGGCGACGCTCGGCGTGTCCGGCGGCGCCAACGACGACGTGCTGACGAAGGCCGACGCGCAGGCCATGCTCGGCCTGATCGACACGGCCATTACGGCCGTTTCGGACGTCTTTGCCGAGGTCGGTGCGAAGCAGAACCGCATCGAGATCGCGCTGACGCAGGCGCGGATCACTGTGGAGAACACGGCCGCGGCCGAGTCCGTGATCCGTGACGCCGACATGGCGGCGGAGTTCACCGAGCTGACGAAGAACCAGATTCTCGCGCAGTCCGGTATCTCCGTGCTGGCCCAGGCCAACGCCCAGGCTCAGTCGGTCCTGTCGCTCCTCCAGTAGGCGCAGCAGGAAGGGTAGTACCGCAGTAGGCCAGGCCCGGGGCCAGCCTCCGGGCGAACCCCGGGCCACCTACTACGGAGCAGCAGGTGATTCACTCAGGTTAGAGCGCAGGACGGAACGATGGACTCTCTGGCTTCGATCAGCGGCCTCGCGACCGGCATCGACTTCAGGGCGCTCGTGGATCAGATCATTCAGGTCGAATCCGACCGTCTCGACTATCTACGGGTGCAGGTCTCGGACGGACAGGCCGAAACGGCCGCATGGGAAGAGGTGCGGACGCTTCTGCAGGCGATCGAGACCGCCAGTGAAGGATTGGCGGAGGGCGATGCGCTCGACGTCTTCACGACGAACGTCCTGGGGTCCAACCCCGGGATCCTCGGGGTCTCGGCCAACTCCGACGCGACGCCGGGACGCCACCTCGTACGGGTGCTGCAGACCGCGACCCGTGAGGTCATGGGCAGCGCTCTCCAATCGTCTCGCACGGACTCGCTCGGTGTCTCGGGCTCGTTCATTCTGGGTGGAACGGTCGTCGACGTCGCGGGAGAAGACTCTCTTCTCGACATCGCCGGACGCATCAACTCGTTGAACCTCGGCGCCGACTCGATCGGCGTGACGGCTTCCGTGGTGGGGACGGAGGGTGCGTACCGCCTGGTCCTGTCCGCCGCCGATACCGGCGAGGCCGGTCTGGGGGCGCTGGATACCTCCGGTGTCCTCACCGACCTGGGCTTCTTCGATGGCACGACGGAGCTCAAGAATCGGACGAGTGGCGGGTTCGCCACGGACGTACTCGCGGACGCGACCAGCTCCGTGGGCTCACTTCTCGGCTTCGGCTCCGGGGCACCGTCGAGGACGGTGACGCTCGGCGCCGGCGGGAGTGCGTTCACCGTGGCTCTCGACCTCGGCTCCCAATCCCTGACGGATATCCGTGACGCCATCAACACGGCCGCCGCTGGTGCCGCCTCCTCGATGTTCGCCGAACTGGTCCCCGACGGCTCAGGTACTCGCCTCGAGATCACTGGCACCGCTGCCGCCACGGACGATGGTGGCGTGCTGCAGGCGCTCGGTATCCTCCAGGGGAGCAGGGCCGCGACCAACCAGGTCGTAGAGGGGGACGTTCTGACGACCGACGGGTCGACGCCCGCGACGGCCGCGTCGGCGCTGGCCTCGCTGTACAACGGGTCGAGCCCGGCCGGGGCGAGCGCGGGTGATACGATCGCCTTCTCCGGGACCGACCATCTCGGCAACGAGTTCTCGTTCACCCACACGATCTCGGGGGGCGACACACTCCAGACGCTGATCGACCGGCTCGAGGGCGCCGAGGGCTTCAACGGAGGCGCGACCGTCGAGGTCTCCGCCGAAGGCCGGCTCAGCGTCACCTCGGCCACCGAGGGATCGAGCCAGATCAGCCTCGAGGCGTTCGCCGGAAACGAGAATGGCGGAATCCTCGACCTCGGGGCCTTCGACGTCACGACCGAGGGCCGTGACCGGCAGGTCTCGATCGGGAGGGACGCGATCGTAGAGATCGATGGAGCGCTCGTCACCAGCGCGTCCAACGACATCTCGGACGTCGTGGAAGGGGTGACCTTCGACCTCCTCGGGGCCGATCCGTCGAGCGAACTCGAGGTCGTCATCGGTCGGGACGATGCGGCTGCGGTCGAAGCGCTGCAGGGTTTCGTCGAGGCCATCAACGCTTTCGCCACCTTCGTCGATGCGGGCGCCGGCGTAACCGGTGCCGCCCGCCCGCCCCTGGCCGGCGACGCGATCCTTCGTGGAATCCGCGATCGACTCAGCTTCGCCCTTCAGGTCAATGTTCCGGTGGGGGCCACCGGGTCGATGCGGTTGTCGGATCTGGGAATCGAGATCACACGGGACGGTACGTACTCACTCGACACGGCGGTCCTGACCCAGAAGCTGCAGGAAGAGCCCGGTGCGGTCCGACAGGCCCTGGGATCGTTCGGATCCGGGTCGACGTCGGCCATCACCTACCTCGGGGCAGGGTCGAACACGACTCCGGGAACGTACGCGGTCAACATCACCCAGGCCGCTACTCTGGCGTCGGTCACTTCGTCGGGCTTCGGCGGGACGTACGTCGACGACGGGGTGCCGGATGCAATGACGGTGGTCCACGCCGCCTCCGGTGCCGAATACGAGGTGGACCTGGTCAACGGGATGACGCTCGAGCAGTTGATCGAGACACTCAACAGCAAGTTCGACGGTGAGTCCAACCAGGTCGTCACGTCCGAGCGGACCCTCTACTCCGACGTTCTGGGCACGACCGTGGCGACGGACGCCACGACCCTTTCGTCTCTGTATCATGGACCGGCGCAGTCGTCCGGCTTCGACGTAGGGACCGAAATCACCTTCTCCGGCTTCACCCCGGATGGGTCGGCGGTGCTCGAGACCTTCGTCGTTGCGGACCCGAACACGCAGACCCTCGGAGACCTCCGGGCGGCAGCACAGTCGGCCTTCGGGTCAGGGGTCACCGCCTCGATCTCCAATGGCCAGCTCATCGTGCGGGATCAGGATCTGGGTTCGTCGCAACTGTCCGTCTCGATCGGGGCGGACGTTGCCGGCAACGCGGCCCCCTTCGGTCAGATGCTCGTCACCCAGACCGGTTCGTCCGGTGCGGGCCTCGTGGCCGAGGACGAGGGTGGCCAACTCAGGATTCGCAGCGTCTCGTACGGGTCCGCCAACGACTTCACCGTCTCCTACAGCGCGGGCGGCCTCGACGGCACCTCGTCGCTCGGGCTGGCTGCCGGGAGCTACTCCGGTCTCGACGTCATGGGTACGATCGGGGGTGAGGCGGCCACCGGTGTCGGGAACACCCTCACCGCAGATGTGGGGACGGCCGCCGCCGGCCTCGCGGTGCGCATTTCCGGTGCACAGACCGGAGCCATCGGCGACGTGACCTTCGGTCAGGGCATCATGGCCAACGTCTTCGACGTGGCCGAGGAGCTTCTCGACACGACGGGTGACGGCTCGATCGACAGTATCATCAAACGACTGAACGAGTCGATCGACCGAACGGAGGATCGATTGTTCGATCGTGAAGAGCGGCTCGAGGCGCGCCGAGAGCAGCTACTCCAGCAGTTCGTGGCTCTGGAGCAGGCGATCGCGGCGGCGCAGAGTCAGCAGGAGCGGATCGCGGCCCAGATCTCGAGCCTGCCCAGCACCCGGTCGAATTCATGACGTACGGTTCGGGTGGTGCGGGTGGAGCGGCTGCGTCGGCGTACAAGGCGTCACGGGTCATGAGCAGCACCCCCGTCGACCTGATCGTCATGCTGCACGAGCGGCTCCTGGCGGACCTCCGGGGAGGTGCGTTGGCGATCGAGGCCGAGAACATCGAGGCCAAGGCAGCGCGCCTCCAGAGCGCGTACGACGTGATCTACGAGTTGATGGCGTCGCTGGATCGGGAGGCCGGTGGGGAGATCAGCCATCGCCTTTCCGCGTTGTACAGCTACATGATCTCGCGAATCGGGGAGGGAAGTCGCACTCTGGATCCCGAGCCATTGAACGAGGTCGCGAAACACGTCGAGTCCCTCCTTTCGGCCTGGTCGACGCTCGCGGCGGAGTCGCGTGAGTCACCGCCGTCGTTCCCGGGAGCCTAGCCGTGTACGTCAGCCCCATCAGAAAGTCCGACCCCGTGTTCGGCTCCTGGGTCGAACGGCGCCGAGCGCACATCAAGGCCCAGTTGGCTGCCCTCGAAGAAGAGCGGTACGGGGACCTGGTCGAGCTGATCACGACGGTCGACGAGGACCGCCCGCCGCCGCCGAGGAGCGCTCTGGAGCAGGCCGAGTACCAGCAGATGCTGGCCGACAGCCGGGAGCTCACGGAACGTCTGATACGGGTTCGGAGTCGAATCCTGGAAGAGCTACGCGGACTCGAGCGCCGGCGCGCACTCCCGCCGGAGGAACGGCGCTCGGAACGGGGTCGCGCGATCGACGGTTACCTGTAGCCTCCGGTCGTTCGCGAGGACCCGACCGGCGCTAAAGGTTCGATCCGGGTAGCCGATACTTCAGGGTACAGGAGAACCACGATGGCGATCGATCCCACCAGACCTTCCGACCTCCGCACAGGTCAAACCGGCCGAGCCGACCGCGGGGAGTTGGGTGAACGCGACCAGAAGTCCGTCACCCCCCCCCGCCCGCCCGTGCGAGGCGACCAGGTCGAGATCTCGGACCAGGCCCGCGCGATGGTGCATCAGGGTTCGGTCGACGATACCCCAACCACACAGGCGCGGCTGGCCGAGGTGCAGGGTCGCCTCGACGGTGGCTTCTACGAACAACCCGAGACCGTTCGCCAGACGGCGAACAAGATCTTGGAGTCCGGTGACTTGTGATCATGTTTGCTGATGATGGCGGCCACGGCGGCCGGAGCTCGGGACCGTCGCGGTCCGGTTCCCCTGCCATTTCGAGGGGCCAGCTCGACACGTGTCGGGACGGCGCTCGCCGTGCCGAAAGAATCGCCAGGGATCTCGCCGCCCTCCCTCCGGAATCGTTTCACGCGGATGTGACGAACGAACTCGCGTGGGCCATCCTGGCGCACGAGGAGGACGATTCGTCGGAGGACGAATCCGCGGAGGTCGAGTTCGAGGCCGACCCCGACGCGGCCTAACGCCTGGGGGGCACCTTGGACAAGGCTTCGATCTTCGGTGTCGTCACCGGCACCGGTCTGGTTCTCGCGGCCATCCTGCTCGGCGGCAGCCTCGGCACCTTCATCAACGTGCAGGGCATCCTGATCGTCGCAGGTGGAACCTTCGCTGCGACGAGCATCGCGTTTCCGACGAATGAGTTGAAGCTGATCTTTCCCGTTTGTCGGCGGGTCTTCAACGACCCCGGGGACGAGATGCTCGAGCTCTCGAAGTTCCTGGTTCAGGCCATGGGCACGCTGAAGCGCGACGGTCCGGTCGCGCTGGAGGGTATCGCGGAGCAGGCCCCGTCCAAGGCGGCCACCAAGGGTCTCATGCTCATCGCGGACGGCGCGAACGCGCGCACGATCGACGAGATCCTGGCCACCGAACGGAAGTACATGGAGGAGCACCACCGAGTCGGGCAGCAGATCTTCTCGGAGATGGGGAAGTTCGCGCCGGCCTTCGGCATGGTCGGAACGCTGATCGGTCTGGTTCAGATGCTGGCCGACCTCAGTGATCCGGACGCGCTGGGCCCGGCGATGGCCGTTGCGCTTCTCACCACGTTCTACGGCGCCGTCCTGGCCAACCTCCTCTTCATTCCGATGGTCACGAAGCTCGACCGCCGCATCAAGATCGAGGTTCAACAGATCGAGCTGGCCATCGTCGGCCTGGCCTCGATGAATCGAGGTGACACGGTTCAGATCCTGAAGGAGAAGCTCAGCGCCTTCATGAACCAGCAGGAAGCGAAGGCGGCCGAGGTCCTAGAGGCAGCGTGAGCGAGGCCGAAGAGCTCCCCGAGGTCGAGCTCGAAGAAGCGGCCGTTGGCGGAGGGGACGATGGGGGTGGCCCACCGGTCGAGGAGGGGGCCCCTACCTGGATCGTCACCTTTGCCGATCTGATGAGTCTCCTCCTGACCTTCTTCGTTCTCCTCTTCTCGATGTCCGAGGTGCGTCAGGAACGGTTCCTGATCGCGGCCCAGTCGCTCCGTGAAGCGATGGGGTCGACCGCAGAAGCGCCGGCGCCGAACCCGATCGGTCTGATGCCGGACGAGGTCGACCCCGAGCTCGACATGTCGAACCCGGGTCAGAACACCGGTGCCACGCTGAACCCCGTGGACGGGAACGAGGGCGAGGATGTCGTCGACGTCTTCGCCGAGGCCTACATGGACATGATCATCGAGCGGCTCCGTGAGCTGGTCGCTCAGTCCGGGCTCGAAGAGGGAGCCGTCGAGATCGTGAAGGAGGACGAGGGGGTCTACCTCCGGATCCGAGACGCGGCGCTCTTCCCGAGCGGAAGCGCGACCGTCATTCCGTCGGGCCGGTCCCTCATTTCGTCTCTTGCCGACATCACGACCGAACTGGCGGTTCCGGCCATCGTGTCGGGCCACGCGGACAGCCGTCCGATCAGCACAGCGGCCTTCCCGTCGAACTGGGAGTTGTCGGCAGCCCGTGCGGCGGGTGTGGCCCGACTCCTGGTGGAGGGCGGGCAGAGCCCGGAGAAGCTGGAGGTCCAGTCGTTCGGAGAGTTCCGGCCGGTGGCCGACAACGAGACGCTCGACGGTCGAGCCAAGAACCGCCGCGTCGAGCTCTTCTTCTCCCGGGACGCGATCATCGCGCTGGCTCTCGAACTGCAATCCGCAGCGATTCCGGCCGGAGCGGACGACCTTGCCGAACCGGTGGTCGAGGGGTCGGCGGAATCTTCCGGCTCACTCAAGGAATAGACCGGAGCTTCCGACACTTTCTCTGGAAAGGACAGCGAACGAACCCCGGGACTCCGGAACTCGGGGAAAGAGAGCGCGTTGTGGCTACGATCGACGTTTCGCAGGCCGAAGCGGGCATGGTGTTGGCGGCCGACATCTTGGACAAGCGCGGGCGGTTGCTGGTGCCCGCTGGCAAAGAGTTGTCCGCCAAGCACGTTCGTGCCCTCCCCGCATGGGGTGTGTCACGGATCGAGGTCGAAGGGGACGACATTGCGGGCGCCGTCGAGCTCGAACCGTGGGCTGTCGAACGGGCGACGGCCGACGTCGACGCCCTCTTCAGTCGGGTCAACCGGGATCACCCGCTCTTCCAGAGCTTGACGACCGTCTGTGTGGAGCGCTTTGCCCTGGCTCTCCAGGAGAGTGGTGCCGCGGCGCCGGCAGCCGGTTCCGACGAGGTCCACCACTGATGGTGACCGTCTCGGGCCGCCTCCGTCCGCAGGATCTGATCTCGGGCTCCCCGGAGCTCGGCTCTCCGCCCGTCGTCTACAACCGACTGATGGAGGTTATCAACCACCCCCGCGGTGGTGCCGGCGATGTTGCCAATGTGATCCGACAGGACACGGCTCTCACGGCCCGACTGTTGAAGCTCGTGAACAGCGCCTTCTTCGCTTTTCCGAAGAAGATCGAGACCGTGTCTCAGGCGGTGAGTGTCGTCGGCACCTCACAGGTGAGGGACCTCTCGCTGGCCACCTCGGTGACCGGTCTCTTCAAGAACATTCCCGCTGAACTGATCGACGTCGACGGGGTCTGGCGTCACAGCCTTGCGTGCGGCGTCGCGGCCCGCGTCATCTCTGGTATGCGCGGCGAGGCGAACGTCGAACGCTTCTTCGTGGCCGGGATCCTCCACGACGTGGGGCGCCTCGTACTCCTTCTGCGCGCTCCGGACGAGGCCAAGTCCGTCCTGTCCGCAGCGCGCGACCGAGACTCGCTGCTCATCGAAGCCGAGCAGGACATCCTCGGCTTCGATCACGCACGGCTGGGAATGATCCTGATGAAGCAGTGGAAGATGCCGGACGTCCTACAGCAGGCGATCGGCTTCCACCATCAGCCGCGCCGGGCGGACCGGTTCCCGACCGAGGCCGCCACGATGCACGTGGCCGACATACTGGCGCACGCGCTCCGGTTCGGGGGAAGCGGAGAGCGGTACGTGCCCCCGGTTTCGGCCTCCGGTTGGGCGAAGCTGGGCCTCGACCCCGGCGCGATCCCCTTCGTCGTGGAGGAGATCGATCGCCAGTACGAGGCCTCCGTTCACCTTCTCGGGTTGGACGCGGAGGGGTGATGGTCCGCATCAACACCGATCGCTTCCAGGTGGATTCGATCCAGGAACGGTCACGCGCGGATACGCAGCTCTGGCTGGCGGAGGCCCTCGAAGCCGTGGCCCAGCTCGGAACCGTGTTCCAGACGGAGCAGGCGTCCGGAGCCACGCCCGAGACCGTGTTCAAGGCCGCCCAGAGTGCCGTGCGGCGCGTGGCCGATTTCGGGACCATGGGTGTGGCCTTCGCGGACGACGAGGGACTGGAGTTCAGCCTCGACCTCGTCGATTCGCCCGAGCAGCGAGAGGCGGTTCAGGCCGAACTCGACTTTCAGGTCGAAGAAGGAACCTTCGGTTGGGCACTCTACCAGGACCGCCCCGTCATCGTACCGAGCCGTCACATCGGCAAGTCGGTCATGATGCACGTGCTCGCGACGCCCTCGAAGATTTCGGGGATGTTCATCGCGGCGCTGGACGACGAGCACCCCTTCATTCCCGAAGCGGGGATGATGGTCCTCTCGATCCTCATGCAGAATTGTGCCGGGGTTCTGGAGAGTGGGGGGCTCTACCGAGAGCTGGCCGAACACAACGCCAATCTCGAGCGGACCGTCGCCGAGCGTACCCGAGATCTCCGGAAGTCCGAGCAGGAGGCCAGGCAGGCGGCGCGGGCCAAAGCGGAGTTCCTGGCCAACATGAGCCACGAGATCCGGACCCCGATCAACGGCGTGCTCGGCATGACCGGGCTTCTGCTCGAGACCGAGCTCGGGACGGAACAAAGAGAGTTCGCCGAGGCCACGGAGCGCTCGGCCAGGAGCCTTCTGCTCTTGATCAACGACCTACTCGACTTCTCGAAGATCGAGGCTGGGTCCCTGTCTCTGGAATCCGTGCCCTTCGACCTCCGGGAGGTCGTCGACGACGTTGCTGAGATCCTCGCGCCTCAGGCGATCGCGAAGGGGGTCGAACTCGGTGTCCGGTACGCTCCCGACGCCGAGCGGTACTTCCTGAGCGACCCGGGCCGGATACGTCAGATCGTCACGAACCTGGCCGGGAACGCCGTGAAGTTCACGGCCGAGGGACACGTGCTCAT
Source organism: Gemmatimonadota bacterium (assembly GCA_030430625.1). GTDB lineage: Bacteria > Gemmatimonadota > Gemmatimonadetes > Longimicrobiales > Gaopeijiaceae > UBA2589. The sequence goes on along the minus strand of JAUIKL010000002.1, from coordinate 62,068 downwards.
CTCGGTCGAGCCGGCCGAGACAGGAGCGATCCGCATTGCGGTCGAGGATACCGGTATCGGGATTCCCGCCCACGCGGTCGAGCGGATCTTCGACAAGTTCGAGCAAGCGGATCTGTCCACGACGCGCAAGCACGGTGGCACGGGGCTCGGCCTGGCCATCTGCCGTGAGCTGTCCGCACTGCTGGGTGGATCGGTGGGGGTGACGAGCGTAGAGGGTGAAGGATCCGTCTTCTACGCCACCCTCGACCCCACGATCGACGCGGGACGGGTCCGGCCCAGGATCGGTGTGACGGGGGAGCCGAAGGTCATGCTCGTGTCCCCGTCGAAGATGATTCGGGACCTGACCCGGGAGCACCTCGACGAGTTCGGCGTCTCCGTCGATGCCTCCGATTCGCCGGAGTACGCCCTCGAGGTCGCCTCGAAGAAGAAGGCGCCCGTGGACGGCTACGCGGCCATCCTGATCGACAACGCGTTCGGAGACATCGTCTGTCATCGCTTCGCTCAGGAGATGCGGACGATCCTGGGCGCGGATGGGCCGACTCTGGTGCGCCTCACCGCTGGGCACCGGGCCGACCGCAACGACTCGGGTTCAGGCTTCGACTTCGACCTCATCAAGCCGTTCCTCGAGAGGCGGTGGACGGACGCTCTGGAACGCATCGGACTTCTTGGTCAGGACGACGCTGCTGCGGGGCCTTCCGAGTCCGAGCTGTTGGCCGCAGGTCACGTGCTCCTCGTCGAGGACAATGCGGTGAATCGGACGATCGCGTCGAAGCTGCTCGAGAAGCTGGGCGTCGAGATCACCGTGGCCGAGGACGGAGCTCAGGCGGTCGCGGCGTTCCAGCGCAGCGACTTCGACCTGATCCTCATGGACTGCCAGATGCCGGTGATGGACGGGTACGACGCCACCGTGGCCATTCGTGAGCACGAGCGCACGAAGGGCGGCCACGTACCGATCGTGGCGCTGACGGCCAGCGCCCAGGAGAGCGACAAACAGCGGTGTCTCGCCTGCGGGATGGACGCGTTCCTGTCCAAACCGCTCTCCGTCGGTGAACTCCGAAGTGCTGTCGTGAAGTGGTTGCAGGATGGTCCGGCACTGGCTCAGGCCGGCACAGGCACGTGAGCACGAATCCCCCACATCCGAGAGACGACGATGGTCAGCTTCAGTAAAGACGCCCCGATCGACCTGCCCGGCTTCCGTGGGCTCATGAAGCAGGCCGGAATCGAAGAGGTCGTCGACCTTACCCTCGACATCTTCGTCGGCGAGGCTCCGAAGCTGTTCGGTGAGCTCTCGTCTGCTGCGGAGAGTGGCGATCTGGAGGTCGTCCGTGCGAATGCCCACTCGCTCAAGTCGTCGTGCGGCAACATCTGGGCGAACCGGCTGTCCGGATACTTCGAGACGATGGAGACGGCAGCGGCGGACCTCGACTCCGCGGCGGTGGAATCGGCGCTGGCGGACGCACGACCCGAGTTCGATCGTGTGATCGAGTACATCGGCGAGGTCCGCGGAAACTCATGAGCCACTGGATGGTGCAGGCCGCTCGTCGAGCTGGACTCGAAGGAGCCGACGACTTCGACCTGCCCAACGTCACCTCCGTCGGAGACGCGTGGCGTTCGGCATCGGAACAGTTGGGTCTCTCTACCCCCGAGTTGGCCGAGGCTGTAGCCGGGGTCTACTCGATGGGCGTGGCGGACTTCGATGCGGCCATCCCGTCGGCGGCCAAGCTGCTCCCGGCCAGTGTGGCTCGGAAGTACGGGGTGTACCCTCTGTTCGACGGCGATCGGTACCTCCTCGTGGCGACATCGAACCCGTTCGATCCCGTGGCGGACCAGGAGGTCGCCTTCGCGTCAGGTCGATCGACCCGTTACGAAATCGCACCGCCCGACCTGATCCGGAGCTGGATCGAGCACAACTACGCGCCCGAGCAAGTGGTCGAGTCGATGCTCTCGCAGATCGACGCGCAGTTCTCCAGGGTCGGAGATGTTTCGGTCGCGGAGATCGAGGAGGAACCCGAGACCTTTTCGGAGGAGGAGGTCGGCGCTGGACCGATCGTGAAGCTGACGAACATCATCCTCCACGAGGCCGTGGAACGTGGCGCTTCCGACGTTCACGTCCAGCCGCTCGGCCGTCAGGGTGTCGTCCGCTTCCGTATGGACGGGGTTCTGCACAACGGGATGCAGATTCCCCTTCCGGTGATGGCCCGTGTGGTGTCACGCATCAAGATCATGGCCAAGCTCGACATCACGGACCGGCTTCGACCGCAGGACGGTCGGGCCAAGGTTCACGTAAACGGGAAGAAGTACGATCTCCGCGTCTCGACGGTCCCCACACGACAATCGGAGAAGGCGGTCATTCGTGTCCTGGATACGCAGGGCGCGGGAACGCTGTCCGACACCGGAATCGTCGAGCCCGAGCTGGTGCGCATCCGGAAGGCTCTGGCCCACCGGGACGGCATCGTGGTGGTCACGGGGCCGACCGGGTCGGGAAAGACGACCACGATGTACGGCGCCCTGCAGGAGATCGCCACGGAAGACATCAACATCATGACGGTCGAGGACCCGGTCGAGTACGAGCTACCCGAGCTCACTCAGATCCAGGTCGAGCACAAGCAGGGCATGACCTTCGCCTCCGCCCTGCGGGCCATCCTTCGGCAGGACCCCGACGTGATCTTCGTCGGGGAGATCCGTGACCAGGAAACGGCCGAGGTCGCGGCGCAGGCGTCCCTGACCGGTCACCTCGTCCTCGCCACGCTGCACACGAACGACGCGATCGGGGCCATTCGACGCTTCATCGACCTCGGACTCGACGCTGCGACGGTGGCCGAGACCCTGCGCGGAGCGTTGGCTCAGCGTCTGGTCAGGAAGGTGTGTGACCACTGCGCGGAGGATGTCGATGGAACCCCTACCGCATCGGAAGAGGCACTCCAGGGACAGTACGACAGGAAGCAGGTGCGCCGCGCCATCGGGTGTGACGAGTGTCGGGGCTCCGGCTACGCCGGGCGGCTCCCGATCACCGAGTTCATGACCCCGACCTCCGAGCTGATCGCTCTGATGCTTGCGGGTGCGGCCCCTCAAGAGCTGCAGAAGCAGGCCGAGGACGACGGCATGGTCACCCTCCGGGAAGCGGCTCTCCGTCGCGTGGATGCCGGAGAGACGACGTTGGAGGAGGTGGAACGTGTGGTGGGGTCGGGCGACGAGCGGAAGCCCTCGGCATCCCGCCCGATCCACACCGAGGTTCACCACGACGAACCGGCCGAGTCACCCGTCCTTGCCGGCGTAGGCGGGGGGGCGGCCTCGGATCCCACCGCGTCGGACGGTGCGGAGGGGAGTACCGCCGGTAGCCGCAGGGCCGCGCCGGCGGACGCCAGTCGCTCGGGCACGGCGGTCGACGCCGCGGTCGTCGAGGTCCCCACGCCGGAGGAGGACGAGCAGCCGCACGTGCTCCTCGTCGACGACGACGGCACCACCCGAAGCATTGCGAGGGCCACGATCGAGAAGCACCTCGGCTACGACGTGAGCGAGTCCTCGGACGGTGCGGAGGCCCTTCTGCGCTTTGCGAAGGGCGAGCACTTCGACATGATGCTCCTCGACCTCGACATGCCGGTTCTCGGCGGTCGTGAGGTGCTGCGCTCCGTCCGTCAATCGATCGTGACCGCATCGATGCCTGTCGTCGTCCTCACCGGGACTCCTGACCCCGACGCCGAGATCGAGCTGATCGAGATGGGCGCGGACGATTACCTGCGGAAGCCGATCGACCCGGCACGCCTACAGACCAGGATGAAGGCGGCGTTGCGCCGCGCCATGGGCTGACGACTGGCCCCGATTCACTCGGCCAGGATCTGTCGGGCGCGGGCGCGGACCGAGGCTGCCTCGTCGGCAACGGCGCGTTCCAGGGCACGTTCCGCGGCCTCCGCGTACTGCGGATGTGCCGACGCGAGGCGGACCAACCCATCGGTTCCCCAGGCCCTGAGAAAGGGGCGTGGCGCCGACGCCGCCTCCAGAAGGAAGTCGTAGAACTCGACCGCTACGTCGGGGCCGATGTCGAGGAGACCCACCGTCTGACAGACGTGGAGGCGAGCCCACGGGTCCGTCATCTCCCGGAGTCGGTGGCCCAGCGAGACGACGTCGTGCGAGTCGATGGACGCCCCGCCCCGCAGCCAACTCCGAAGAAGCCACGTCGCCCCTGCGGCGGTGTGGCCGTCCGCGGACGCGGCCAGTGCCACGGCCCGGCTGACGGCGCCCGGATCGTCTTCGTACCGCTTCGCGATCGCCTCGAGCACGACCACCGACTTTCCGTCGTACTCGGCCAGGTCGTCGATCAGCATCAGGGGTTCCGCCGGGTCGGAGGTGCGAGTTCGTACCGCTCGAGGAAGTCGAGGAGGACGGCAAGGGAGGCATCGGGGCGCTCTTCCGAAGGCACGTGCCCGCACGCCTCGAGGACGTGCAGTTCGGCGCGCGGAAGCTCGCGGGCCAGGCGCTGGCCGACCCAGATGGGGACGACGCGGTCCGCGTCACCCCAAAGCGCCAGGGTCGGCATCGTCAGCCGGGGGTACTTCGCGGTGATCTCGTCGAGGTCGGGGGGGACGATGCTTCGGCCCGTTGCCATGGCCGCCTCCAGCCCGCCCTCCGACTCGAGCGGAGCGGTGTAGGCGTCGACCTGAGCGTCGTCGACCGACGAAGGGTCGTGCACGATCGAACGAAGGGTAGTCTTCACGATCCGCCGCAAGCCGATCGACTTCGCGAGGCCTCTCGTCAGTCGAGGGTGTCGCGAGAGCCCGACAAAGGGTGGCAGCCGCTGCGGATAGGCGGCTGCTGCCACGAGAACGAGTGCGCGAACGTCCACCGACGGGCGGTCGAGCAGTCGTGTGGCGAGCAGGAGGGCGACTCCACCCCCCATCGAGTGACCGATCAGCGTCATGGCCCCGAGGTGTCGATCGCGAGCGAACGCCACGATTCGGTCCGCTTGTGTCGGCAGGTCGTACGGGCCTTTACCCGGTTTGGGCGCATCACCGAAGCCGGTCAGGTCGACGGTGTAGGTCGTCCCGAGCGCCCCCAACGCGGGTGCCCAACCTCTCCACGTGAAGGACGAGCCTCCGAAGCCGTGGATCAGCAGGTACGCGTGCCCACCGGCTTCTGGGGCCGCTCCGTATCGCCGGATGGCGAGCGGCTGCCGGGTGGGCTCGGCCACTCCGCCGTCGTTCACCGCTCCAACTCGAGCACCCGTGCGCCGTGCTCTTCGAGCCGCGCCGCCATTCGTGGGTGACAGGTGAAGGCGAAGATCTGGCGGTTCTGCGCGAGTCGGGACAGGGTGTCGAGACCGTGGTCGCGACGGGTCGAGTCCCAGTTCACGAAGGCTTCGTCGACGAACAGGGGGAGCGTCTCCGACCCTTCGTCGAGGTGGTCGACGATGGCCAGACGCAGGCTCAGGTACGCCTGCTCGATCGTGCCCGTCGAGATGGGCGCGGCCAACGGGATCGGGTGGGGAAGGCCGGGGCCGACGAGTTGGAACGTCGCGTTCCCGCCGGACTCGTCGATCAGCAGACGCTGGTACCGTCCGTCGGTCAGGGTGCGGAGGTGGTCGGAGGCGCGGCGGAGCAGGTCCGGCTGGTGCTCCTCCCGGAAGCGGCGGTCCGCCTCCCGAATCAGTTGGGCCATGACCCACTTCTTGTCCCGCTCCCGGGCCAGCGCCCGCTCCGATTCCTGCGCGTCGATCAGCGCGCTGTCGACGCTGTCCGCCGTCTCGAGGCGCCGTAGGTTCGCCACCTCACTGTCGAGCGCTTCTGCCCGACCGACCCCCGCCTCGATGATCGTGTCGAGCTCTTCGATTCGGCTGCGGAGCCGAGCCACCTCTTCCGCTCGGCGGTTCCACGGAACGCCACTCTCCTCCGTCTGCCGGATGCGCTCCCGCAGTTCGTCGAGGTCCGGATGCTCCCTCAGGAGTTCACGTTCGAGCCGGTCGGCCTCCGCGTGCGCCACGAGGCGCCGCTGCACCTGCTCGACCGCGTCGATGTCGGTCGCGCCGGTGACCTCGAAGACCCGCCCCATGAGCGCTGCGACCTCCCCGCTGAGTCGCTCCGCTTCCGTCCGCGCCCGTGTGTGGCTGCGCTCGAGACGCACGCGGTCGCGCTCGGCCGCCCTGGCCTCGCTCTCGACGCGCTGAGCCTCGGCCAGGAGGTCGCGGAAGTGGGAAACGGCGGCGGTCGACGATCCGGGCACCGCGACCGAAAGCGTCTCGGCGAGCCGGCGACAGTTCTCGTCCGTCTCGCGTGCGAGTCGGTCCAGCCCTTCGATCCTTCGCAACACCGAGCCGCGTGCCCGGCGGAGTTCACGCAGGCGGCCGAGGTCCTCCACCAGGCCCATCGTCGGGCGGTCGAGCCACTCGTTGCGTAGGGGAAGGGGCGCGAGCATGAGGCGGACCTTCGAACGGAGTTCGTCGACCTCATCTACGGGCCCGGGTTCTTTCCCGGCCCCTGGGCGGGCGCGAACGAGGATGCCCCACGCAAGCCCCACGGCCGCGAGAGCTCCGCCGACCGAGGCCAGCAGAGTCGCGTCGGTGTCGACCCCCCAGATCCACAACCCCACCCCCGCGGCGATCGCGACGAGGGCGGGGACGACTCCTCTGGGCGCCGACGTAGGGGAAGAGCGTTCGTCGCCACGAGCACCTTCCCGCTCCTGGAGCCGTTGGATTCGGTCCCTCAGCAGAGAGAGCGAAAGACCGTCGAGCGCGGCCTCGACGTCTTCGTCGACCGTCCGGTCCAGGAGCTGTGTGATCGCGGCCTCGGAGCGCCCCTCGATCTCGGCGAGCTCGGCGTTGTAACTGGACCGTTGCTCCAACTCCTTCTCGGTTCCGGCGACCTGGGCTCCGAACCGGTGAATCTCGCCTTCGCGGTCGAGGACCCCTCGGTGGCGCTCGGTGACCGCGGCCCGAAGGGCCTCGGCGGCGGCGAGCTCGCCCTCGTTGTCCTCGACCTGTCTCCGGGCTTCTTCTGCTTGCCGGCGGAGTGACTCGACCGTATCGACCAACCGCTCGGGGAGTCTCGCCAACTCTTCGCGGCCCCCACCCTCCTCGCGAAGTTGCTCGACCCGCTCGAGACGCCTCCGCACCGGTAGCAACTCGGTCGTCACTTCCAGCGACACCTTGTGAGCCTGACGCTCGGTCCGGGCCTCGCTGAGCAGGACGCGTTCGTTCTCACGCTCCTCAACGAGCGTGCGAATGCGTCGGTCCCGCTCGAGCGCTTCCTGGCGCCGATTTCGAAGCGCGCGGGTGGACTGCTTCAGGTCTCTCAGCCGCTGGTTCCCGCGGCGACTGGGGCGCCAGATTTCACCGGCTTCCTGCTCCAGCTGTTCCGCGACCGAGCGAGCGCCCCTGAGATCGGACGCGCCCATCGATCCCAGCACTCGGTCCTGGATACTCAGCCAGGTGTTCGAGTCGAGGCCCGCCAGCTCGGCCAGTGTGATTGCGAAGACCTGTCGGAAGACAGGGTGCGGGACGTGGTTCACCCACGGGACGGGCTGGTTTCTCAGATCCGATTCCTCGGAGCCGATGCGCAGAACTCCTCGCGGAGAGGACCGAAGCCTGCGCTCCACTTCGGCGCATCGACCGTCCGACAGTCGGATGAGCACCGACCCTCCCGCCTCGTCGCTACTCCATGGAACGTGCGGGTTCTTGTCACGCGAGGCGGGCTTGAAGCCGTAGAGCGCCGTCGTGAGGAAGTGGAACAGCGTGGACTTCCCGGCCTCGTTCGGGCCGACCACCGCCACCAAAGACCCCAGAGACTCGACCTCCAGGCCGGCCAGGCGACCGAATCCGTCGATCCTGAACTGCTCGATCCTCACGACTCTCCCTCGAGCAGGCGCGCGGCCAATTCGCCATCGGCCCCGCCCAGCAGGTCGCGGACGTAGGCATCGATCGCAGCGGGGTCGTCGCCGGTCACCCCGGCCAGCCCCCCCTCGAGTACTCCGTGCAAAGAGACCCGCCCCCCGCGTACCGCGTCAGAGAGACGGAGGACCTCCCCCAGTACATCGGTGCGGAGTCGGTGCTCGTCCAGCGGGAGGACGGGGTGGACGGTGTCGGCGACGACGAGCACGTCGAGGGCGCCGAGCACACCCCTCAGTTCGCGCCCGAGAGTGGCTCGATCTTCCTCGGTACGAAGCTCCGACCAGAGTGGGCATGGCCCGGACAAGACGACTCGGACCATCCACTCGATGTCGTGGGGCGCGGGGTCGGCATCGCGCACGGCTTGCCAGGCCACACGGATGGCCCGTTCCAACTCGTCGAGCGAATCGACGTGATCGAGGTGGGATGCTTCGATCGTGTCCCATCGCACGGGTGCCAGGGAGCGAAAGGAGACGGCGGGATTCCGGCGATCGGACAGGTCGACCAGCAATCCACCGCGCGCGCCGCGGTCACCGTGGGTCTTCCCCTGCAGACTCCCCGAGTACCAGATCGGTGGGTCGTCCGACAACTCCTGCCCGACGTGAATGTGGCCGAGCGCCCAGTAGTCGTAGCCCGCATGCCGAAGCCAGGTAAGATCGGACGGGGCGTAGGCGTGGTGTTGCTCCGCCGCCTCGGACGAGTGTACCTGAGTATGGAGAAGCGCTACCTCCGGCAGTTCGTCACCGGGAGCGGGAAGCAACCGCGACAGGTCTTCGGACACGCGCGGGCCGTCGTGGCCGACCGCGGTGATGAAACCGACGGGGTCGCGTTGCCGGTCGAGGATCTGGAAACGCCGTGGGGTGCGGTCGTCCGCCACGCGGACACACGCGGGCCATGGCAGGGTTCGGGGGCCGCCCGTGTTGCCACCCGGATCGTGGTTCCCGGTGGCGTAGACGACCGTGATCTGATGGTCCTGAAGACGCTCGGTCTCGCGGAGAAGAAAGCGCTCCGTCTCGAAGGAGAGCCGGTCTCCGTCGAAGAGATCCCCGGCAATCAGAATCGCGTGGACGTCTTCACGGATCGCCAGGTCGACGGCGCGGACGAAGGCCGTTCTCGACGCCTCGCGAAGGCGGGCCCGGACCTCGTCCGACCGGCCTGCGAAGCCCGTGTCGAGGTGAACATCGGCGATGTGCAGAAAGCGCATGGACCAACCTAGAGCAATGCTTCGACCCTGGGAATTTTCGGTTTCCCGCCGGGCGGATCTCAGGTAACGTTGTAGTCCACTGGTCCGTCACAACCCCCGCGCTTCTTGTACCGGCGCGACGTCCCGTCCAACCATATGAGCGACCAACCGGGAGCGGCCGAACGGCGGCTCCGCGCGGAGTCGCCGGCCATCGTGTCGGCGTGCCGCAAGCTCGAGGCGCGACCTGGAGGAGCCGACCCGCTTCTCCTCGCCTTCACACGTCTCTTTCTGTCCCGCGCGCCCGAGGAGTTACTCCGGGCCCGTTCGGCCGACGAACTCGCGGCCATGGCGACATCGACGTTCGGCTTCCTCCAGTCGACGCGTGCGTCACGGGTGGATGTCGCCGTCGAGAATCCGGACGGCGAGTGGGGTGACGATGTCACGGTCATCCGCACCAACGTCTCGGAGCGACCCTTCATCATCGACTCGATCCGGGAGTGCATCGGAGCGGCTGGATACGCTATCGAGCGGATGGTGTATCCGATCCTCGACATCGAGCGGGGTGCCGATGGTGAGGTGGTGGGGGTCCACGCGCCATCGGACGGCGGGGCCAAGGAGTCGATCGTCCACTGTGAGATCGCTCGGATCGAGGACTCGGAGCGCCGTGATGCCCTCCTGACCGAGGTCCGTCGCAGACTTCAGGACGTCGTGCGGGCGACGGACGACTTCAAACCGATGCTCGGCGTGCTCGACGTCATCGTGGACGGAGTCGGAGAGCATGCGCAGCGCTTCCCCGAGCGCTCCGACGAGTTCGAGGAGATTCAGGCCTTTCTGCGGTGGCTTCGCGACGGCGGCTTCGTCTTCCTCGGATACCGTGGTTACGACCTCCTGACCGACGCCGGGCCCGAGCCCGCCGTTGTCGTCGAGCCGGGCAGTGGGCTCGGCCTCCTCCGCAACGAGGGGGAGTCACGGTTCGCCGAACCCGTGCCGCTCTCGAAGCTCGAGTCCGGCATGCGGCAGCTGGCGATGCACGGTCCGGTCTTGATCGTCAACAAGACGAACGCGGAGTCCACCGTACACCGACGTGCCCGGATGGACTACGTCGGAGTCAAGAAGCTCTCGGATGCCGGAGAGGTGATCGGGGAGCACCGCTTCATCGGCCTGTTCACCTCCAAGGCCTACGCCGAACCGTCGGGCACGATACCGGTCCTCCGGGTGAAGCTGGCCGACGTTCTCGATGCGGCCGGTGTGCGAGAGGGATCGCACGACTACAAGGAGACCATCACGATCTTCGACTCGCTCCCCAAGGAGCAGCTCTTCCTGGAGTCGGTCGAAGAGGTCGGTCAGGATATCCGGGCCATTCTCGACTCGTACGGTCGTGGCGAGGTGCGCGTGGCGGTCCGCGAGGATCCCCTCCAGCGCGGTGTGTCCGTCCTGATCATCGTCGCGCGGGACCGCTTCTCGGGGACGATCCGGAAGCAGATCGAAGCGGCACTCGTCGAGGCCTATCGGGGTGACGTGCTCAACTACCATCTGGCCATGGGTGAGGGAGACCAGGCCCGGCTCCACTTCTACATCGGCGCCGAGCCCGAGTCTGTGAGCGCGGTGACCGAGGCGGAGTTGGAGGTGTTGGTTGCGGGCATCATCCGCACGTGGGCGGATCGGGTGCAGGACGGGCTGGAGGCTTCGTGTTCGACGGACGAAGCGGCGCGCCTCGCCGAGTACTATGGACAGGCCCTGAGCCGCGAGTACCAGGCGGCTGCCGACCCGGCGATCGCCGTCGACGACATCCTCGAGATGGAGCGACTGCTCGACGAGGGGGAGCAGATCTCGATCCGCCTGACCAACCACGCCGACGACGAGTCAGTGGCGGGGGTCCAGGACGCGACCGAGCTCAAGGTTTTCCTCCGATCCTCACGCCTGGTTCTCTCGGACTTCATGCCGATCCTGGAGAACGCGGGGCTTCGTGTTCTGGCCATGAAGCCCTACGAGGTCGAGCGAGACGGTGAGCCCGAAGCCACCATCTACGTCTTTGCCATTCAGGATGCCGCGGGACATCGTCTGGTCGTCGAAGAGTGTTCCGACCGCCTCTCGAGTACGCTGCTCGCGGCCCGAGCCGGCGACGTGATCAGCGACCCGCTCAATGCTCTGGTCGTCACGGCCGGACTCACTTGGCGGGAGATCGACGTGCTGCGGGGATTCTCGGGCTACGCCTTCCAACGGGGCTCGGTCCCGTCCCGGGCGGCGCTCCAGACCGCACTCGTTCAGTACCCGGGGATCGCCAAGGTCCTCTTCGACCTCTTCCGAGTGAGATTCGATCCCGCGATCGCCCGGACGACGGCCCAGCGGGATTCGGCCGCCGAGGACATCCTGCGCGTATTCCATGCGTCGTTGCGGAGTGTCGCGCTCCTGGCCGACGATCGCGCGCTGCGGAGGCTCGAGGAGGTCATCTCTTCGGCCGTCCGAACCAACTTCTACCGACGTGGAGGGACGAAGCCGACATACCGGTCGGGGGGGGTACCCTACATCTCCTTCAAATTCCTCGTCGGGGATCTGGCCAACAGTCGGGCGACCGAACTCCTCTTCGAGGTGTGGGTTCACTCGTCGAGGATGGAAGGTGTGCATCTTCGGGGCTCGACCGTGGCCCGCGGCGGGATCCGGTGGAGCGATCGACCCGACGACTTCCGGACCGAGGTTCTCGGCCTCGTGAACACGCAGATGGTGAAGAACGCCGTCATCGTGCCCGGAGGCTCGAAGGGTGGCTTCGTCACCCGGTACACGCCTTCCGATCGAGAGGAGTGGTTCGCGGAAGGGAAGGCCCAGTACCAGACCCTGATCCGAGGTCTCCTCGATCTCACCGACAACATCGTGGGAGGGGAGACCCAGCCGGCTCCGGACGTCGTGGCTTTCGATCCGCCCGATCCGTATCTCGTCGTGGCTGCCGACAAGGGGACCGCGACCTTCTCGGACATCGCGAACGGGGTTTCGGCCGACTACGAATTCTGGCTCGACGACGCTTTCGCCTCGGGCGGGTCACACGGGTACGACCACAAGTCTGTCGGGATCACAGCCCGGGGGGCGTGGGAGTGCGTGCGTCGTCACTTCCGGGAGAAAGGGAAGGACATCCAGGCCGAGCCCTTCACCGTGGCGGGTATCGGGGACATGAGCGGGGATGTCTTCGGGAACGGAATGCTGTTGTCCGAGCACATCCGCTTGATCGCCGCGTTCGATCACCGGCACATCTTCATCGATCCCGATCCGGACCCGGCCACCACGTACGAGGAGCGCAAACGGATGTTCGCGCTCGGTCGCTCGAGCTGGGAGGACTACGACACCTCCCTCATGAGCGAGGGAGGGATGATCGTGCCCCGCGGGGCCAAGGAGGTCGAACTGACCCCTCAGGCGCGCGCGGCATTGGGCATCAAGGACGACGAGGAGGCCCCGACCAACGGGGAGGCGCTCATTCAGGCCGTGCTGGCTGCCCCGGTCGAGCTCCTGTGGAACGGTGGGATCGGCACCTACGTGAAGTCGGCCACCGAGACCCACGCGGACGCCGGGGATCCGGCCAACGATGCGGTTCGAGTCGATGCCGGCGCCCTTCGCTGTGACGTGATCGGCGAGGGCGGCAACCTCGGCATGACGCAGCGGGCGCGGGTCGAGTACGCGCTTGCGGGTGGCCGCCTCAACACCGACGCGTTGGACAACTCGGCCGGCGTCGACATGTCGGATCATGAGGTGAACCTCAAGATCCTGCTCGCGCCCGCGGTTCAGGCTGGTTCCCTCACGGCGGACGAGCGCAACGAGCTGCTGGAGGAGCTGACCGAAGCGGTGGCGGAGCTCGTCCTGGAGAACAACCGGTCCCAGAGCCTCGCCATCTCGCTCGACGAGCGTCGCTCGAAGGAATCGCTCGACGACTTCCGCGACCTGATGTACACGCTGGAGAAGGCGGGGGAACTCGATCGAGCCGCCGAGCGCCTCCCCTCCGCGGACGTTCTTGCCGAACGAAAGGGGCGGAGTCAGGCGATGGCCCGACCGGAGCTCTGTGTCCTCCTGGCCTACTCGAAGCTTCGGTTGAAGGGACAGCTGCTTGCGGGCCGACTTCCGGACGATCCGGCCACGTACAGCTACCTCCTCGGGTACTTCCCGGCCAAGGCCATGCGTGCGGCCGGCGAGGCCAACCTCGACGGGCACCGACTCCGTCGGGAGATCATCACGGCCGAGGTCACCAACGATCTCGTGGACCTGATGGGGGCCGGCTTCGTGACCCGCGTGATGCGGGATACCGGTGCGGGTGCCGAGGAGGTCGTTCGAGCCTGGCTCGTCGCTTCACGGCTCTCCGATCACCGGGCGCTGCTGGGCCAGATGGCCACCCAGAGTACCTCGCTGAACGCGCGCGTCTCGTACCGATGGCTGCTCGCCCTCTCACGTGTGCTCGAGCGCACGACGCGGTGGGTCCTGTTGAACAAGGATCCGGAGCACGAAGCCGCCGACATCGTCGACCAGAACCTCTCTGGACTCGCGGAGTTGCGCGACGCCTTCGGGGAGGTGGTCGCCGGTGAAGAACTCCAGCTGTTCGAGGCGCGGGTTCGCGAGATCCAGGAGCTGGGTGCGGACGAAGCGTTCTCCCGGCGGCTGATCACCCTTCGGTTCCTCGATCAGATCCTCGAGATCCTCGGGATCGCGCGCGAGACGGGGTCGGAGGCGGTAGCGACGGCCCGCGCGTACTATCAGGCATCGGCCCGGTTCGAGATTCCGTGGCTGCGCCGCAAGACGTTTGCGTCGGCAGGCGACGACCCGTGGGAGCAGCGCGCCGTACAGGTGCTCTCCTCCGACCTGTCTCGGGCGCACCGAGCGCTGACGGTGGGTCTGATGCAGCGAGCGGCGCGGACCAACCGGAGTGGGGCCGGGTCGGACTACCCTGGTCTTCTTACGCAGCGGGAGGTAGAGCGCTTCGATTCGATCAGCACCGAGCTGCGGGAGGAGGGTGAGATCGGGTTGGCGGCCGCGTCGGTGGCGACGCGAGAGCTCGGAGCGATTGCGGATCGGGTGGCCCGAAGCGAGGCTCGCGAGGGCTGATGTCGGGCCGAGGGGGGGCGGGCGGGATGCGGCGTGGCTTCACGCTGATCGAGCTCCTCATCGTCGTCACGATCGCCGCGATCGTCATGACGTTCGGTACCCTGACCTTCTCGGACTACTTCCGACGCGATGCCGCGCGCCGAGCGGCGCAGGTGTTCGCTCAAGATCTGACGGCGGCTCGGAGCTACGCGATCCGTGTCAACGAGCCGGTCGTCGTCCGCTTCTTCGAAGGGACGCTCCTATACGAAGTGGTCTCTCCCTCGACCTCGACGGAGATCGCCCGCCGGCGATTCGGGGCCAACGGTGAAATCGAGCTGACGGCCATCACCCTCGACCTCAGCGGGGACTCCCTCCTTTTCGATTCGAGGGGTATGGCCGATGTCACGCCCTGGGGCAGTGCGATTGCCACGGCGACTTTTTCTGCCGGTCCCACGACGTACCGTGTAACGTTCAACGGTATGGGGGCCTCGAGGATCGAGCAGAGTTGAGGGCGATGTCCTGCAAGGGGGGGCGGGTGCGTGGGTGCGTCGGTGGCTTCACCCTGATCGAAGTCGTGGGGGCGCTCGTCATCTTCTCCGCCGGGATCCTCATGGTGATGCAGGCGGGAAGTGCGCTCACCGGCCAGATCCGGAACGCCGGGGCCCGATCCGAGATCGTCGCGCTGGCCAGCGCGACCCTGGACAGCCTGGAGTCGATGCCGCTCGACTCACTCGGAGCCGGAACCACCGTCGACACGACGACCGTCCAGGGGTGGTCGTACGAGCGCACCATCGTCGTCACATCGATGACGGCGGTGTTGGCGCGGATCGATGTCACGATCTCGTCCGCATCGGGGACGGGGCCCACACACGACGTTACGTCGTACGTGTCGGGAGTCTGGTGATGCGGCCCGGGGGCTTCACGTTGGTCGAGACGCTGATTGCGTTGGTCCTGTCGAGCCTCGTGATCGCGTTGGCCACGCACGCCTTCCTGGTTCAGAACACCTTCTACTCGACCCTCACCCTGCGGGCCGAGGTCCAGGACAACGCCCGCGCCGCCACGCAACTTCTCGGGCTCGATATCCGCAGCGCCGCCGAGGACGGCATCGTCGTGGCGGGCGCCCGGACGCTGACCATCCGCTCCCCCATCGCCACGTCGGTGATCTGTAACAAGGCCAGCAGTTCGCTCGGTGACATCCAGACGCCGGGTGGTGAGGCGCGCCTGAACACCTCTACCGTGGCCGGCCTCGCGCTTCGCAACGACTCGACGTGGGAGTACGCGCTGGCCGACTGGTCCACGTTGAACGGGTCGGATGCGGGCTCGGCGTCCGGGTGTGCCGCGGCCGGTGCCGACACGACGGGCGCGAGTACCGAATTCCATCGGATCGTCGGGCTCAACGGCCTCTTCTCGACGACCCCTGTCGAGGGCGACGTCGTGATGCTCTTCAGGGAGGCGACGTACACCTTCGGTCTCTCCGTCCTCGATTCGGTCTCGACATCGCTCTTCCGGACACCGCGAGGCTTCGCAGAACTCGAGTTCGTCACCGGGATGGATTCGACCGCTCAGTTCCAGTATCGGGTGGCAGGCAGCTCCACGTACGTGGACACCGTGACTGCGGCCTCGGTCGGAGCCATCGACGCGATCCGTGTCGTGGCGAACGCCCGAAAGACCGCGGCCACCGGCGGACTGGACGACGTCACCTTCGGCTGGTCGACCGAGATCGCGGTGAGGCAGATCCGATGACACGCGCCGACCGCGGCTTCGTCCTCGCGCTCGTCGTGTTCATGCTGTTCGCCATCTCGGTGGCGGGGGCGGCCGGCTACCTCGTCGTCGCGTCCGAGGGCGCGATGGCTCGCTACTCCAGCCAGGGAGACGAGGCGCTGGCAGTAGCGCGCGCGGGGATCGAGCGCTTCGTGGGTGAACACTCGGGGACGGTGCCCGACACCGTGACCTATGCCATGGGCGACGGCGTCGTCGTCGTCACGCCCCGGAAGATGGCGGAGACCGATTCGCTGACCCACGTATACACCCTGAAGGCCGAGGCGACCGTCGCGGATCCGCGCACGCCCGACTCACCGGCCCGTCGGATCGTGGCGGCCCAGGCGGTCCTGCATCGCCGACCGATTCCGCACATGGCGGCTCTGGTGACTTCGGTGAACAGCCTCATCGTGCACCCGCTCGGCACGACGGTCGGAATCGACACTAACACCTTTCTGCAGTGCCCGGGGGGAGGCGCGACGCCGATCGCGGGTGTGGTGGCCCGATCGTCGGTACTCGGCACGTCGGTCGGCGTGCCACTCTTCGAGCTCTGGCCCGGCGGATGGACGGAAGTACGGGACTCGATCGTGGCGCGGTGGGACGTGCTGAGCGACCCGGACTTCCCGGTGGACTACGAAAACACGCTGCCTTCTCTCGGATCGATCCCGGCCGACTCGTTCCCCCTCGTCCGCTACACGGGGGCTTCGATCCTCAACACCGCCGGGCGCCACAACCGGGGCGTGCTCATCTGGGTCGGCAACTTCCGACCCTGGTTCCTCTTCAACTGGGACGGGATCGTCCTCGTCGAGAACATGGACGAGCCCTTCCTCGGCTTCCTTGGGGGCGGCTCCGTGGACGGCATGCTGATCGCGGGGTTGGACGCGAACAATTCGCCTTCTTCGTTGGACATGCGGACGAGCGTCCGCTACGCCTCGTGCAACGTGTACGCCGCCAACGAATCCCTCTCGTACTTCGAACTCCTCCCGAACACGATGTTCGAGGCGCGCTGACCTCAGCCGTGAGCCTGGTCCAGCATCATGATCTTCTGCCAGATCTTGTTGCTCAGCCCACCGGTGAGGACCTCGACTTCGTCGACCGCCTGGAGAACCACGGAGTCGTCGAAACGCTGCGCGTAGAGCGCGGCCAGCTTCGATGTCAGGCTGAGGATCTCGGAACAGTAGTCGAGGTACCGACCGAGCTCGTCCCGCGTGAGAACGCGACTCGGGGACGACGCCGTATCCTCGACCGGGTGGAGGAGCCGATCGGGATCCTTGGTCAACTGATGCATGTCCACGATGTGAGCCAGCGCACGAAGCTCCCGGAGGAAGACGAGCGCCTGTTTTCGCCGAAGTCGGTTCTCCGCCGTGACGAGGAAGACCAGGCCGAAGCCGACGAAGACCACGTCCTGGATCCCGGCCTCGAGGACCTGGACCGCTTCCAGGGGGTTCTCGAAGCCCTCGGGGATGGCTGCGAGCACCGCCCAGAAGGCGGCCAGTGCGCCGGCGATCAGGAGGGTCGCCATCAGCCAGGTCGCGGTCCGGAGCCAGAGGATCGGGCGGGCGATCTCGTCCAGGTGCTCCTGAGTGTGTCGAGCAATCTCGAGGAGGTCCGATCCGAGGCGGTTGAGGCCCGAGTCGGGAAAGCGTTCCCCGATGCGTCGGCTCAGGCGCTCCACCGTCTCGACGATGCGTTCTCCTTCGAGGCGAAGGGAGATCGGGGCGGACCCCGTCGTCGGGCGAGTGTCGTGGCTCATCTGGTATGATCCCACGCCCCGCCGTGCGAGGTCAACGATGTCCAGGGTGGTGGTTGGGCGCGGTCCGAAGCATGATCGATGGGGTGAGCCCTCGCGGGGCGAGCGAAACCTCGGAGCGGAGGTGCGGTGTGAGGCGATGGACCATGGTGGCGCCCCTCTTCTTCCTGGCCGCGGCCGTGCCCGCCGCTGCACCCGTCGCAGCTCAGGTCGCTGCCCCGGCTCTGGAGGAGACGCTCGACTCGCTGGCTCGAGCACATGTCGACAGTCCCATCGTTCCCGGAGTTTCCGTAGCGGTGGTCCGGGGAGACGAGGTGATTCTCCAACGGGGGTACGGATGGGTCGACCTCGAGTGGGACGTCGCGACCCCTACCGATGGGCACGCGAGCTACGAGATCGGATCGGTCACGAAGCAGTTCACCGCGGCGGCCGTCCTGCTTCTGGCCGAAGAGGGCCGGATCGATCTCGAAGCCAGCTTCGACCGATACATCGACTACGATCTTCGCGGGAGAGAGGTGTCGGTTCGCCGCCTCCTCGATCACACCTCCGGGATTCGCGGCTACACCGAACTTCCCTTCTTCGGCGAGCTGACGCCGCTGGACCTGCCGCGGGACACTCTGGTGCGTCTCGTCGAGGCGGAGCCGTTCCAGTTCGAGCCCGGTGAAGCCCTGATCTACAACAACTCGGGTTACTTCTTCCTCGGCCTGATCATCGAAGCGGTTTCGGGGCTGAGCTACGAAGACTTCGTCCGGGAGCGCCTCTTCGCGCCTGCGGGTATGGTCGACTCGTACTACTGCAGCGAAGCGCGTGTGCGGAGTCGGCGGGCGCACGGCTACGATGCCATCGGACCGGATGAAGTGATTCGGGCCCGATACCTGGATCACACATGGCCCTACGCGGCCGGGTCCCTCTGCTCGACGGTCGAGGATCTGGTTCGGTGGAATCGGGCCGTGCACGAAGGGGAGATCCTCTCCCCGGCCTCGTATCGGTCGCTGATCACCGCGGAGCCCCTGAACGACGGGACCCCGACGCGGTACGCGAAGGGGATTTCGGTGTTCGTCGACGGTGATCGCAGGGTTCTGTCCCACGGTGGCGGGATCAACGGTTTCCTGTCGTCTCTCGACTACTACCCGGACGAACGGCTCTCCGTCGTCGTGCTCCAGAACGGGACGGGTCCGGTCGGTCCGGGGGAGCTGGCGGACCAGCTCGCGGAAGCGGTCCTCGGCCCGCGCGTCGAGTCGGTCGAGCCAGCCGTCACGCGTGACCTGTCCCGGATCACCGGTGAGTTCACAGGCGAGGGAAGGGGGGCGACGGTGTCTCTGGTGATCGAGGCCGAGGGACGTGATCTCACGCTTCGCCGGATCCAGGGCGACGGATCGCTCTCCGAGCCCTCCACCCTCCGGTACCGGGGCGGTTGGGTGTGGGAGGAAGGCCGGACGACCTACACGTTCGCCCCGGAAGCAGGAAGGCTCGATGTGGACGCCATCTCCGGTTTGTATCGGCTCCGCCGAACCGGGGGCTGACAAGGAAACGGCCGGGAGCGACCGCGCGTGTCAGCGCGGCGCTCCCGGCCGTTCGGGACTGCGTGGCCGGCCCGGGGCTACTGGTTGCCCATCAAGGCGCGGATCTGGTTCAGGGCCGCGTCGACCTTGAACTGGATTCCCATGACGCCGCGCTCGACCGAAGCGCGCGTCGGATCACCGGACACACCGCTGTCCGGTCCGCCGCCTCGCGGAGCCAGCTTGTCCGTGCGGATGTGGCGCGGATCGACCGCGAGGAGCTGGGACGTGTCCGAGATGCCGGCATGGCCCCCGATCGTCTCGGGCGTCTCGCCCTGCTCGATCAGCCACTCGCGGAATCCGTTGTTGCCGTAGTAGTCACCGACGAAGTGGACCCGAGCGCCGCCGGCACCCCACTCCTCGTTCAACATGTTGGCGACCTGCTCCATCCCGTTCTGGTTCCCGCCGCTGTCACCGATCATGACGATGTCGGTGAAGCCGTGGACTTCGAGGCTGCGCGCGGCGTACTCGAGGAGCTTCATGTAGTACTCCTCGGGAAGGGTGATCGTCCCGGCCTTGGACATGTGTCCTCGGGTGGGGTTGTTCACGTCTCCCTCGGGCACGTAGGTCACCACAGGGGCGACGAGGGCGTTACCCAACTCACGCGCGATCATGGCCGACGCGTGGTTGATGATGAACTTGTGCTTGCCCAGGACCATGTGCGGTCCGTTCTGTTCCGTCCCCGCCGTGGGGATGATGATCGTCGTCGTCCCGGAGTCGATCGCGTCGCGGACCTCGGTCCACGTCAACTCCTCGAGGAATACGGAGGGGAGGATCTGGGCGGCGAGCGGCGTGGCCGACGCGCACACGAGAAGGGCGGCTGTAACCAGAAGGCGCATAGTCGTACTCGGTGGCTGAGGTGAGTGAGCGGATTGTGCCGTGGGTGATGGACGGCTGGCAAGGGCGGCCGGTGTGCTCGCGTGTGACATTCATGTCTCGCTGTGTGATATTCTTGCCGCGCCCCACGAACGGAGGAGCCGAGTGAAGCGACGCACCCCCCTGATGTCCGTGATCCTGCTTACCCTGGCCTGTGGGGGTGCGGGGGACCGCACCGTCATTCAGAACCGCGGATCTGATACGCTCGTCAACGTCGCACAGGCGTGGGCTGAGCGTTATCGCGAGATCGCCCCCAACGTGGCCGTGGCCGTGAGTGGTGGAGGGTCGGGGACCGGGATCTCGTCGATGATCAACGGCACGATCGACATCGCGAACTCGAGTCGCGCCATGCGGGAGAGCGAAATCGCCTCGGCCCGCGAGGGTGGTACGGACCCGATCGAGCACATCGTCGGCTACGACGCGCTCGCGATCTTCCTCCATCCCGACAATCCACTGACCGAGATCACCCTGGGCCAGCTCAGAGGCATCTTCGGTGAGGACGGAACCCTGGAGTCGTGGAGTGATGTGGGTGTTTCGGTCCCGGGTTGTCAGAGTGACGAGATCATTCGGGTCAGCCGGCAGAACAACTCCGGCACGTACGCCTACTTCCGGGAAGCCGTCCTCGGAGAGTCCGAGTTCAAGCTCGGCTCCCGGGACATGAACGGGTCCTCGGAGGTCGTGGAGCTGGTCGAGCAGACCCCGTGTGCCATCGGGTACTCCGGTCTCGCGTACGCCACAGAGCACATCGCCATGCCCTGCGTCGTCGTCGACGGTGGTGCGTGTGTGACCGCCACGGTGCAGACGGCCGTCGACGGTAGCTACCCGATCGCCCGCCCGCTCTTCATGTACACCGCCGGCACGCCCGAGGGAGCGGTGGGAGCTTACATGGACTGGATTCTTGGACCCGAGGGTCAGTGTATCATCAGTGACATGGGGTACGCGCCGGCGGTCGAGGTCGACTGCGGCTGAGGGGTCGATACGATGAGTTCCCACTACGAAGAGCGGATGGAGGCGGATCTAGACGAGATCCGTCGCAAGCTCAAGACGGTATGCAGCCTGGTCGAAGACCAGGTCCACGATGCGATCACCGCGCTGATCACGGTCGATCGGAATCTGGCGGCCCGTGTCGTCCTCGGTGATCGCCAGGTCAACCGACGAATCCACCAGATCGACCGACTGTGTCACGCATTCATCGTTCGGCATGCCCCGAGCGCGGGGCACCTCCGCTTCGCGTCCGGTGTGCTCCGGCTCGACGTCGCGCTCGAACGCGTCGGTGACTATGCGGACTCGATCGGACGTGAGGTCGCGCGCCTGTCGGGGCCGCCGCCCGCGGCGGTCGGTCGTGACATCGAACTGATCGGGCAGCAGGCTCGCGTTAC
Organism: Gemmatimonadota bacterium; assembly: GCA_030430625.1. Classification (GTDB taxonomy): domain Bacteria; phylum Gemmatimonadota; class Gemmatimonadetes; order Longimicrobiales; family Gaopeijiaceae; genus UBA2589. The sequence goes on along the minus strand of JAUIKL010000002.1, from coordinate 40,635 downwards.
GCTCGCCCAGGCCATCGAAGCGTTCCACGACGGTGACGTCGAGGCGGCGCGGAGGGCCTACGGGATGGCCGACAAGACCGACTTCACCCTGGAGACGGTGATGGCGGAGCTCTTGCGGGCGGCCGAGGAAGAGAAGGCATCACTTCGAGACATCTTCGGGCTGCTCAGGATCATCAACCTGATCAAGCGTGTCGCCGAGCAGGCCGAGAACATCTCGGAGCAGACGGCGTTCGTGCAGTCGGGTAAGGAGGCACCCCCTCGGGTCCACCGGATCCTCTTCGTCGATGCCGACAACGCCGTCGGAAGCCAGATGGCCGAGGCGTACGCAAGGAAGGCGTTCCCCGAAAGCGGGCGTTACGATAGCGCGGGCTGGGCCCCGAAGGAGCGGCTGGATCCCCGCCTCGTCGAACTCATGGACGACCGGGGCGTCGACGTGACCCTGGCCGCACCGAGCCGGTTGGAGTCTCTGACCGATCGCCCGCAGCACTATCACGTCGTCGTGGTGCTCGGCGAGGGAGAGCGGGCGCGCCTGGGCCACGTCCCGTACAGGACGACGGTGGTCGAGTGGGACATGCAGGAGCACGAGGACTTCGAGTCCCTGTACAAGGAGATCGTGGTCCGGGTCCAGGACCTCATGAAGACGTTGGCAGGTCCGGATGCCCGCTGACAGCGGGTCCATCGCAAAGGTCGACCTCGATCACCGGGGTCGGTCGTGGTACGTCGACAAGGCCGTGGGCGGCCTCGTCTTCGTCGGCGGTGTGTCCGCCATCGTCTTCGTCATGGGGATCTTCGTCTTCATCTCTCGCGAGGGCTTCGGCTTCGTCTTCGGGACACTCGACATCGGCGAGTTCCTCACCTCGATCGAGTGGCGACCCACATCGGAGAACAACCCTCGTTACGGCGCGCTCGCTCTGATAGCCGGAACGGCAGCAGTGACCGGGCTGGCGATGCTGGTGGCGGTCCCGTTCTCCCTGGGCGCGGCGATCTTCATCGCCGAATTCGCGACCGGGCGGACGCGAGAGGGCTTGAAGGTGCTGGTCGAACTCCTGGCCGCGATTCCGTCGGTCGTGTGGGGTTTCATCGGGCTCTCGATCATGAGCCCGCTCATCATCGACACCTTCGATCAACCCGTCGGGGTCGGGGTGCTCAACTCGGGCGTGATCCTGGGCCTCATGGCGGCCCCGATCATGACGACGATCGCCGAGGACGCGTTGAAGGCTGTCCCCGACAGCTACCGGGAAGCCGCGGAGGCCATGGGTGCGACCCGGTGGCAGGTGGTGTGGCAAGTCGTCCTCCCGGCCGGTCGCAACGGACTGGTGGCGGCCCTCCTCCTCGGGGTGGGTCGAGGTTTCGGGGAGACGATGGCCGTTTTGATGGCGAGTGGGCACGCCATCAACATCCCCACCTCCCCCTTCGACTCCGTCCGAGCCCTCACGGCCACGATCGCCGCCGAGCTCGGTGACGCACCGCGGGGCTCCGAGCACTATCAGGCACTCTTCACGCTCGGGATCTTCCTCTTCGTGATCACCTTCCTCATCAACCTCGCCGCGGACTTCGCCGTCCGCCGTGGCGCGCCCCGAGGCTGACGATGTTCCAGGCGACCGCGCTCAACGAGAGGAACCGGCGGGTCGAGTTCCTCTTTCGCGTCCTCTTCGGGCTGATGACGGTCCTTCTGGTGGCGCCGGTCCTGATCATCCTGGCGTTGCTCATCCGTGAGGGCGGTCCGGCAGTCAGCTTCGACTTCCTGTTCACCCCGCCGTCCGATCAGGGACGACAGGGCGGGATTCTCTTCCCACTCGTCGGAACGATCTGGCTCGTGGTCGTGGCGCTCCTCGCGTCGGTTCCGATCGGCGTGGCCGCCGCCATCTACCTGTCGGAGTACGCTCCGGACAACCTGCTGACGAGGCTGATCAACCTCGCGATCATCAACCTGGCCGGTGTGCCCTCGATCGTGCACGCCCTCTTCGGTGTGGGCGCGTTCGTCGTCTTTTTCCGATTCGGGATCAGCATCCTCGCGGCCTCGCTGACGTTGGCCATCATGACGCTCCCGGTCGTGATCGTCTCGACCCGGGAGGCTCTCCAGGCTGTTCCGATGGCCTTCCGCGAGGCGTGCTGGAACATGGGGGCGACGCGTTGGGAGACGATCCGACGTGTCGTTCTGCCCAACGCGATCAGCGGGATCCTGACGGGTGTGATTCTCGAGGTGTCGCGGTCGGCGGGAGAAACTGCCCCGATCATGTTCACCGGGGCGGTCACCTTCCTGCCGTTCCTCCCGGCCGGGGTGCTCGAGCCGACCATGGCGATGTCGCTCCACCTCTTCACGATCTCGAACTCGGTCCCGAACATGCCGGACGAGATCAAGTTCGGCACGGCGCTCGTTCTCATCTCGATGGTGCTCCTGATGAACGCTGCATCGATCGCGTTCCGTATGTACCTCCGGGGCAAGAAGAAGTGGTGAGTCCGGAGGCTGCCGGCGTCGAGGGCGACCACATGCTGTCGGTGCGGGGTCTGACCATTCGTTACGGGTCCGACGTGGCCCTGGAGAACGTCGACCTCGATGTCCGACGGAACGAGGTCTTCGGGATCATCGGGCCGGCGGGGAGCGGCAAGACCTCGTTCCTCCGGACGCTCAACCGCATGGACGAGGAGAATTCGGCGATGTCCGTCGAGGGGACCATTCTCTTCAACGGTCGGGACATCCATCAGATCCGCAACGTGTACAACCTCCGGCAGCGGATCGGGGTCGTCTTCCCCCTGCCCGTCGGGCTCCCGATGACGATCTACGACAACGTGGCCCTCTCTCCCCGCCTCCGTGGCGTGAAGAAGAAGTCGAAACTCGACGAGATCGTCGAGCGGTGCCTCCAACGGGCTGCGTTGTGGGACGAGGTGAAGGACAGGCTCACCGCCCTGGGGAGCCTTCTGTCCGGTGGTCAGCAGCAGCGACTCACGATCGCGCGGGCCCTCTCGCAGGAGCCCGAGCTCCTCCTCCTCGACGAGTTTTCGATTGCCGTGGATCCGGTCACGACGATGCGGATCGAAGACGTCCTTCGCGATCTGAAGGACGAGATGACGATCGTCATGGTCACCAACCTCGTGCAGCAGGCGCGACGGCTCGCCGATCGGACGGCCTTCTTCCTCAACGGGGACCTCGTCGAAGTCGGAGAGACCGAGGAACTGTTCACCGGAGAGGTGAAGGACCAGCGAACCCGAGACTACGTGGAGGGACGGTTTGGCTGAGCAGAAGGCGCCCCAGCCCCGGCCCGAAGACTCGGCGATCTCCGTGAACATGGTGAGCCTCTGGTACGGCTCCTTCCGTGCCCTGTTCGACGTGAACCTCGAGGTGAAGGCCGGCTCGATCACGGCCCTGATCGGGCCTTCCGGGTGCGGGAAGTCGACACTCCTCCGCAGTGTGAACCGGATCAACGAGCGTCTCGGCAGCTATGTGCGCACGACCGGAAGCATCCGGGTGCACGGCCACGACGTGTTGGCCGACGACGTCGAGCTCGCTCAGCTTCGTCGCCAGGTCGGGATGGTGTTCCAGCGCCCCAACCCGCTTCCCCTCTCGATTCGCGACAACGTCCTCTTTGCCCACCGGATCCACCGGGCCGGTGAGCGAGTCACTCGGATCGAAGAGGACGAGCTTCTCGAGACGGCGCTTCGGCAGGTTTTGCTCTGGGACGAGGTCAAGGACCGGCTCAACGGACCGGCCACGGGACTGTCGTTGGAGGCCCAACAGAAGCTGTGCATCGCACGGCTCCTGCCCGTGAAGCCGAAGGTCATCCTGATGGACGAGCCCACGTCCGCTCTGGACCCAGAGGCGACCGATGCGCTCGAGGGTCTCCTGTGGGAACTCAAGGGTGAGTACACGATCCTCATCGTGACGCACAACATGGCGCAGGCTCGGCGTGCGAGTGAGGAGACCGCGTTCATGCTTCTCGGAAAGATGGTCGAGCACCGGCCGACTCAGGAGCTCTTCCTGACACCCCACGAGCAGGAGACGGCGGACTACATCGAAGGCCGCTACGGGTGACCTCGGCATGACCATGGTGGACTGGCTGCTCACCGAGCAGCTGGTGGAGATCTTCCGGGACGGGAAAGAGAAAAGGGCCGACCTCAACGCCGAGTTGGTGGCCCGGGATCCGCACGGCGAGGAGGATGTCCTGGCCGGAGCGGGTACCTCGGTCCGCATCGAGGCGCGAGACGGAAGCGCCTACCTCGTGACGCCGCGGAGGATGGCCCGCGTGGTCGATGCCGCGGCCTACGACCTGATCGTGTTCACCGACCTCGTCGGCTACGACTGGATCTCACCGGAGATGTCGGAGAAGGTGGCTCAGAAGGACGAGCACTACGACCGCCTCTACCTGTACCCCCGGGCCTCGCCACCCATCGTGCTCGAGCGGCTCGGCGATGCCGTGTACCCTCTCATGACCTTCCTCGGACGGGTCCTCGAGTACCAGTCCCAAAAGGTGCTCCTACGGAAGCTGGACGACGATGTCGTCGATGCGCTCGGCCGCTGCCTGCTCGCCGCCTCCCGAAGTGATGCCTTCACGGATGCCGAGCTCGCCACGCGGTTCGGGCGCGGTCGCGAGTCGCTCGAGGTGCTGGCAGGGATGTGGCCGCGCATGAACCTGGCTGCCCCGGATCTCCGAGAACTCCTACGAGACATCGTGACGGCGCTGATCGAACGCGCCGACGAGCGACCCGAGCTCCGCATCGACTGGCTCGGAGCCAACGACGAGCAACTGCTCGCTGCCGTCGAGGTCTTTGACCGGGTTTCGACCGGCGAGGTCTAGCGGCATCTTCGTGGTCCGTGCGCATCGTACGGGCGAGAGTGGACGAGCGAAGGAGGTCGGGACGATGAGGGGTGACGTGGTAGCGAGGTCGGTGTTCGGGCGAGTGGGTCTCGCCATGATCGGAGTGGCGACATTCCTCGTACCCGGTTGTGCACCGCTTCTGGACGACGACTCGTCGATCGAGATCCCGTTCGAGCGCTACGAGTTGGCGAACGGACTCGAGGTCGTGCTCCACGTCGACCGGTCCGACCCGATTGCGGCGGTCGCGATGACCTTCCACGTCGGATCCGCCCGGGAGGTCGAGGGCAAGACCGGCTTCGCCCACCTCTTCGAGCACCTCTTCTTCCTCGACTCGGAGAACCTCGGTCCGGGGGGGCTCGACAGACTGATGACTCGGATCGGGTCGTCGACCAACGGATCGACGAGCAACGATCGGACGAACTACTTCGAGGTCGTCCCCGTGGACGGACTCGAGAAGGCGCTCTGGGCCGAGGCCGACAAGCTGGGCTTCTTCATCAACACGGTCACCGAGTCGGTGGTCGCGAAGGAGAAGCAGGTGGTCAAGAACGAGAAGCGGCAGGGGGTCGACAATCAGCCGTACGGCCACAACGACTTCGTGATCGATCGGGCGCTCTACCCGGAGGGGCATCCGTACCAGTGGCAGGTCATCGGCTCTCTGGCCGACCTCGAGTCCGCGGAACTCGCCGACGTGGTCGACTTCCATCAGAGGTGGTACGGGCCGAACAACGCGACGCTCGTGATTGCCGGTGACATCGACATCGAGCAGACGAAGGGGTGGATCGAGCGGTACTTCGCCGAGATACCGGCGGCGGACATGCCGGTCCCTTCTCCCCCACCGCCGGTCGCACTCGAGGAGTCGGTTCGGCTGTTCCACGAGGACAACTTCGCTCAGCTGCCTCTCCTGACGATGGTCTGGCCGACGGTGCCGTTGATGCACCCCGACCAGTACGCCCTGGATGTCCTCGCGTCGGTCCTCACCGACGGGAAGTCGACCCCGTTTTACCGGGTGCTGGTGGAGGAAGCGGAGGTGGCTCCGGCACCGCGTGCCTTCCAGCAGAACATGGAGTTGGCGGGCCGATTCGACCTTTCCGTGAGAGCGTACGCGGGGGTCGACCTCGACGACGTCCGGGCGGCCGTGGAGGAGGCGTTCACGCGGTTCGAGACGGAGGGCGTTCCCGCCGAAGAGCTCGAGCGTGTGAAGGCGGGCTACGAGAGCTGGTTCTACTCGGGGTTGTCCTCCGTGCTCGGGAAGGCGTTCCAACTCGCGCACTACGCGATCTTCGCCGGTGACCCGGGCTACGCCCCGACCGATCTGGAGCGGGGTTTGGCGGTGACCGAGGCCGATGTCATGAGGGTGTACGAGCAGTACATCAAGGACCGGCCGGCCGTCGTGACGAGCTTCGTGCCCCGGGGGCTGCCCGACCTCGCGCTTACCGGGTCGGTGAGAGCCGAGGTGGTCGAGGAACCCATCGTGCAGGGCGCGGAGACCGAGATCGGACTGATCCGGCGCGGTGAGGAGCGGACTCCCTCGGCTATCGACCGGTCCGTGGAGCCACCGTACGGCCCGTCACCCATGCTGACGGCCCCGGACGTCTGGCAGTCCGACCTGGGCAACGGACTTTCGGTGTACGGAATCGAGGACTACGAGGTCCCTCTCGTCCAGTTCGAGCTTCGGATCCGAGGTGGTCAACTCGTGGAGCCGTCGGATCTCGTCGGGGTGGCGAACCTCCTCGCCGAGAGCATGCAGGCGGGTACCGCAACGAAGACGCCGGAGGAACTCGAGGCGGCCATCGACCTACTGGGCGCCACGATCGACGTGTCGGCGGGAACGCAGTGGTTCTCGATCTCGGGGAGCACGTTGGCGCGCAACTACGATGCGACGATGGCTCTCGTCCAGGAGATGCTTCTCGACCCGCGGTTCGACGTCGAGGAGTTCGAACGCTCGAAACAGCGTGTGGCGAACGGTCTCCAGCAGCGTGCGTCGTCTCCCGTGGCGTTGGCCGGCGATGTCTTTCAGGGGCTCCTCTACGGTGACCACGTGCTGGCCGCGAACAGGCTCGGGGACCTCGAGTCGATCGAGTCGATCACGATCGACGACCTCCGGGCGTACCACGAGCGGGCCCTCCGCCCGGGCGTGGCGTCGCTACACGTCGCCGGTGCCGTCTCCGAGTCCGACGTCACCGAGTCGCTGGGCCGACTGGACGACGAGTGGGTCGGCGCGGGGCCGGTCCTTCCGGGCGCTCCCGTGTGGAGTCCCGACCGCGCTGGGCTCTACTTCGTCGACGTGCCCAACTCGAGCCAATCGGTCCTCCGGATCGGATACCTCGCGCTGGCGGAGACCGACGAGGATTTCTATCCGGCCAACGTGATGAACTTCCGTCTCGGGGGCGGTGGCTTCGCATCGGAGCTGACCCAGGTGCTCCGCGAGCGCCGAGGTTACACGTACGGGATCGGTTCGGGTTTCTCGGGCACCGACATTCCGGGGCCCTTCCAGATCTCGTCCTCGGTGCGGTCGAACGTGACGCTCGAGGCCCTCGAACTGATCGAGGAGATCGTCGAACGCCACGGACCGGACTTCGATGCCGAGGACCTCGACGCCACGCAGAGCTTCCTCCTGCGGGCGAACGCCGGCGCGTTCGAGACGGGGGGCGCCAAGCTCGGCCTGCTGGCGGACATGAGCAGCTACGGCTTCCCGGCCGACTACGCGCTCCAGCGTGAACAGGTCGTCCGGGACATGACCATCGAGCAGGCGCGAGCCCTGGCGGAGGCCTACCTCGAGCCGTCTTCGATGATCTGGCTCGTCGTGGGTGACGCACGGACCCAGCTGCCCCGGTTGCGAGCCCTGGGCCTGGGAGAACCCGTGTTGTTGGACCGAGACGGCCGTCCGGTCGGCTGAGCGACCGGACGGCCCGACATGGGTCGAACCGAAGCTACTGGCGGCCCTCGAAGTACCAGAGGCCGCCGCGCTGGCTGCCGAGGATCAGGTCGTCGTCTCCGTCTCCGTCGAGATCCGCGAAGGCCGGGGCGGCGAAGTCGACGATCGGCACATCGAGGACACCGGCATCGACGAAGTCCGGGCGGGTGCGGTCTCCCTCGTTGCGGAAGATCCGCACCCCTTCGCCCTCCGATCCGAGGATGAGGTCGAGGTCTCCGTCCCCATCGATATCGCGGAGGATCGGTAGCGAGCGACGTCCGACGTCGATCTCACCGTACTCGTCCGACACCAGTTGGAAGTCGGCGCTGAGGGCCGTGCCCACGTTCTCGTAGTAGTTGAGCTGGCCCGATGCCTCGCCGAGGAATAGGTCCAGGTCTCCATCCCCGTCCATGTCGCCGAGCGCGGGAGTCGCGTTCCGCCCCCGAGTCAGGGTGACGACCGCAGAGTCGACCAACGTCAGCTGAACGGAGCCGTCGGTCGCATCGTTGCGGTACATGCGCACCTCGTCTTCCCACGACCCGAGGATGGCGTCGAGGTCACCGTCCCCATCGAGATCGCCGAAGGCGGGAAAGAGGTGGTAACCCCCACCGACCGCCAGTTCCCCGTCTTCGCGGAAGCGGGGTTCGGACGCAGTACCCTCGTTGATCAGTTTGTAGAGCTTGCCGTTCTGGGTGTCGTCCTGCTCGATCTTGTTGCCGACCAGGAAGTCGGTGTCGCCGTCACCGTCGAGGTCGACCGGGACCGGGATCGTCTCCGCCCCGTAGTCGATCGTCGAGATGAAACGACTGGTGTGGTGGCGGAAGTCCTTCGGGCCGACCTGCTCGAGGTAGTGCAGGTTGTCGATCGTCGTCGTGTTGGGGTTGTACGCGCCTCCCAGGACTCCGACGAGAAGGTCGTCGTCTCCGTCCCCGTCCACGTCTCCGAGTGTGGGGGCGTTGTACCCGCTCGTCCGAAGAGGCACGTCGACGGGGAAGGGAATCGGTTCGCCCCGCATCGACGGTGTCCGGCACGATCCGGTGTTCTCGATGAAGAGGATTCCGGGCTCGAAGTAGTCGCCCCAGAACATGTCCTCGTCCCCGTCGTTGTCGACGTCGCCGAGCGCCATCGTGTTGGCACCGTGCGCCGAGCCGATCTGAGCCACGATTTCGATGTTCTCGAAGCGATCGGTCACATGCCGGAAGATCGGGACGCCGTTCTCGTCGGTACCGGTCTCCTCGTAGCGGGTCACCGTTCCGACCAGCCGACCGATGAGGAGGTCCATCTGTCCGTCACAGTCGATGTCGGTGGCGTTCGGGATGTTTTGCCGATCCGAGAAGAGGGGGACCCCGTCCTCGTCCTTCAGGCTGTCGGCGGCCTCGACGAAGCGCGGTGCGTTCGGCGTGCCGTCGTTTCGGTAGTAGCGGACGTAGCTGAAGAGCCGTTCGGCCAGGAGGTCGAAGTCGCCGTCGCGGTCCACGTCTACGAATCGGTACCACTCGCCGATATCGAGGTCCTGGAAGCCTTCGGTTCGCCACTGGAACTGAGGTGTCTCACCCGGCCGGTTCTCGAAGAACATGACCCTGTTCGACGCTTCCTGGACGAAGAGGTCGTCGTCTCCGTCTCCGTCGATGTCCGCGAGTTGAGGGCGGGGGATGTTGAAGCCACCGAGGAAGGGCTGGGCGATTTCACTCCCATCCGCCCGGAAGACCGGGAACGGGTCGATGTGCCGGACCCACCCCGAACCCTGTGTGGGGGACGGCCCCGGTGCGGCGACCGTCCCCCCACAGGCAACGAGTCCGACGGAGGCGAAGGCGGCGACCCGTCGGCTCGTAGCGCGCATCAGCGGTCGCCGCCGGCGAGACTCTGGGCGGACATGCCGGCCGCGTACTGGCCGACCTCGATGACCTTGAGGACCTCTCGGCTCTCACGGTCGATGACGACCACCGTGCCCGGTCGGTCGGCCCCCGTCGTGCTCTGATACGTCCCGGCCACGTTGCGGCTCGAGACATACACCGTACGACCGTCCGGCGAGATGGCCGATCCGTGCGGTTCGACGAGTGCGGGGTGCTCGATGACGTCGAGGATCGTCCAGCTGTCGGCGTCGATCACCGTCACGGTGTTGGCCGCCTGGTTCGGGATCCACACCTCGCTGCCGTCCCGGCTGAATACGGGGTGCCACGGCTGGCCACCGACATCCATCGATTCGATCACCGAGGGCGTGCCGCTGGTGAGATCGAAGACGAGGAGGTCGCCCGTCATCTGGCCACCGGCCACCATCCGGCGCCCGTCCGGCGACACCGCGAACTGGACGAGCATGTGGTTCATCATCCCGTCGATCGGCAGGAGGTCGACCTCCTCCTCGCCGGTCGCCCCGTACGCGACGCTGTTCTGACCGAGGCTGGCCGAGAAGAAGCGCCCGTTCGTCGGATCGACGGTCAGGGCGTGGGGGCGCGGGAAAAAGACGTCGACCTCTTCGAGCGTCATCGACGTCCGGTCGATCATGCCGACCCGCTGCGGCGGGTTCACGGCCGCCATCGAGCGGCCCACGTACAAGAGGTTCGAGGACGGGTCCAGGCTGAGCATGCCCGGCGTCTCGAACGATGCTTCTCCGACCAGGTTGTTCTGCCGGTCGAACTTCAGGACCCGACCGTCGGCGATCAGGGAGACGTACCAGAACGAACCGTCGGGTTCGACGGCCGTATGGTGCGCCTTCGCGGTCGGCGAGTACCCCAACTCCTTCAGGTCCACCGTCGTGACCAACTCGTTCGTCGCCATGTCGATCACCGAGACGGTGACCTCGTCCTGGCTCGCGACGTAGAGGTACGGATGGCTCTCCTGGGCGGAGACGGGGGTGGCCACTCCGCCGGCTCCCGCGCACGACGATGCAACGAGTGCGGTGAGGAGTGCGAGGGTCGGGCGAGCGGCCTTCGCGGCGGCGCGACGCGCCAGGAGCGCCGGCCGAAGCCGGCGCTCCTGGGAGTTCGAAGGAGCGTGCATGGGGGAGATCTCCGTCAGTCCGAAATGGTCTGTGGGCGGTACCGGACGATGAACAGTCCCTCCCGCCCACTCGTCACGACCACGACGCCGCTCTCGAAGTACGGGTAGTTCGACCAGGAACCGGTCATCTGGGCGTCGTCACCACCGTAGGGCACCGTGTCGAAGTGCCCGACCGGCACCGGGTTCTCCGGGTCCGAGACGTCGAGCACGCGCAGTCCACTCTTATAGTTGGACTGGTACATCGTGTTGCCCAGGATGTAGAGGTTGTGATCGGTCGAGCGCGTATCGGCCATGTACTCCTTGGCCAGCACCGGATCGTCGAGATCACGCAGGTCCCAGATCAGCGTCCGGGTGTGCGTGACGTTCCCGCCCGTCTCGTCCAGCTCGTCCCCCATGAAGAAGTACGAGTGGTCGGAGGACAGCCATCCCTGGTGGGAGTAGGCCACGTTCGGGTAGGACGCCATGGCCACGGCGACCGGGTTCGACTTGTCGGTCACGTCCGCGATCGAGAGCGCCGTCTCGTTGGAGCCGAGGCAGATCTCGCGACCCTGGTAGTCCTCGTCCGGGCCGTGGTAGACCACACACTGCGCGTCGTGCGAGTAACCCGTCCGCTGGCGTCCGGTCGTCATGTCCTGGAAGCACCCGGCGAAGGTCGGGTTCTTCGGCTCCTGCACGTTGATCATGTGGAGCCCGCCACCGCACGTCTCGCCGCCACCGCTGCTTCCCACGGAGTACGCGTACCCCGTGTCCTCGTTGATGACGATGTTGTGCGCGCTCGCGATCTGGGTGTAATGCGCGTCGACGTCGTAGGTCATCGGGTTCGACGGGTCGGCGTCCCGGAGTCGGGTGAGGTCGAAGACCTGCATGCCGTGGTCACCGGCGCCGTCCGAGACGACGAACATGTGGTTGTCGTACACCTTCATGTCCCGCCACACGGAAGCGTTGGCGGTCTCCGGCATCGGAAGGCGGCCGAGGTAGATCGGGTTGCCCGGGTTGGAGATGTCGACGAACGCCGTCTGATCGGACATGCCGACGAGCACGATCTCACGTCCGGACTGTGGGTCGGTCCAGCCCCAGACATCGTTCGTGCTCATGCCCCGGTTGGCGCCCATTTCCGAGACGGGCAGGAAGGAGAGAAGGTCGACGGACTCGCAGGTGAAGGCCGCGGCCTCGCCCTCGTCCGAGCAGCGGACTTCGTCACCCATGACCGCTTCCATGCCGAGGACTTCACCCTCGATGGTTCCGGCGGCCATCCACGAGTCGCCGGAGCGCTCGAAGACGACACCGGTTCCGGCACCGCGGTTCGAACCCGTGGCCGCACCGACCGCGAGGTCGCCCATCATGTCGACGGTCGCGGCGAAGCGGGAACGCCCGGGAAGGCCACCCGCCACCTTGTCGGCCGCGATCCACTCCGTGCCCTCGTCGTTCCGCTGGAAGACGTAGGAGCGCCCCTGACCCGACTGACCACCCGGCGCGCCGATCCACGCGGTCTGGCCGTCGTAGGCGATCGAGGCTCCGAACGACGATCCGCCGAGAGTCTCGAACGGCGCCAGGAGAGCGGTGATCTCGAAGCCGTTCTCGGTCAGGTCGTACACCTGCACGCTACCGATCGCGTTCAGGAAGCCCGGCATGCCGATGAGAGCCGTCTCCCCGACGAGGGCGATCGATGCGCCGAAGCCGGCACCCGGAGCGAGCAGGGGAGCCTCGAGCGGACCCTGGGATACCCAGGCGTCCTGGCCGGCATCGTAGCTGTAGTGGTACACCGTACCCTGGTCGTCGGCTGCGCCACCGGCGGTCACCAGCATGTTCGTACCGGACACCTCGATGACTTCACCGAAGCGGTCACCGGCCTGGAGTCCGTCCGCCACGATCCGGGAGTGCTCGACCCAGTCGTTGCCCTGGCGGCGGAAGGCGTAGACCGCCCCGGTCTCCTGGTTCCGGGCCACCGTGCTGATCATGGCCCAGTCCCCATCCATGCTGATCTCGGCACCGAGCGCGTCGTCACCCGCCGCGTCGGCCGGCATCAGTCGACCGGACTCCGCCCAGCTGTCACCGTTGTTCTGGAAGACGTAGACCGCACCCATGCCCGCGCCGGCGTTTGGAGCGGAGGCCAGCAGCACACCGTCCGAGGTGGCCACCGCGGTACCGAAGCCGTTCTCGGCGGTGGCGTCGGAGGGTTCGAGCCGGACTCGGTCGTTCCAGTCACCCGCGCCGTCGCGTGAGAAGACGTAGACGACGCCGGAGCGGTTGGGATAGTTGGGCTCACCCACGACGATGTGGTCGGAGCCGATGGCGATGTCCGCGCCGAACGACTGGGCCATCGCGGGTGTCGCGACGAGGGTCGCGAGTGCCGCGACGGCAAAGATCTGACGGTTCATTCCTGCGTTCCTTCCTACAGTGGACGGGTGGACTGGCGGGGGATCGAGCGCCCACCGTTCTCGAAGTCGATACCATGCTCAGGAGGGACCTCCTGAACAAGCGTGCTCACGTGGTACCGGGCTCGGCCGGTGGTGTTTCCCGTGTTCCCTGCGTTCCGGGGGCTCAGCGATCCCTGAACACGATGACGAGCACGGAGACGAGGAGTACGGCCGCGATCACGGCGAGGGTGATCTTGACCCAACTCCACGGGCGTTCTCCCTGGATCTCGCCCGTTCGGGCGTTCACCAGGAAGCGATAGATCTTCTGCTGATACCGGTACGAACAAATCCACATCGGCAGCAGGATATGCTTGAAGGTCACGTTGTCGTGCCGCGTGTGCAGCGTCGTGATCTTCTGGTGGTCGCCGCCGATGTCCCGCCGGACATCGGATCGGATCACCGCGTCCATCCGTTCGGTTGCACGTGTCCACCCGCGCTTCACGTCGATCTGGTAGCGTTCGGCGGTGAAGCCCGAGAGGTACTCGTCGGCGTAGCTCTTCAGATTCTGGAGGTCCCACGGCTCGAGTTCCTCGGCCAGGTCACGCGGGAGCGACTCCGAGCCGACGACGAGGACGTCGTCGAAGATCCTGGCGACGTGCCCCGCTGCCGGGCGCCAACGGGTCTTTCTCTCCTGATACGTCTCGGTGACGGACTTCCCGTCACGCTGGACGGTCCGCGTCCGGGTGACGTAGTAGTCGTCGCCGCGCATCCCGCTGTATCGGGACGAGGTGTCGGCGTCGTACGTCCAGTACGGGGCGTACAGGCCCTTGAGTCGTCCGTCCAGTTCGGCGAGACGCTTCAGTGCGTTCGGTGCGAACCAGAGCTTGCCGATCCACGACCGGAACTTCTCGTGGGCTTCGGCGCTCCCGATCGCGAAGGGCAGCACGGCCTGAGGCTTGAGGAGGCGCTGGGAGCGCTCCGTCGTGACGATGTTCGCCCCGCAGTAGGGACAGGCGAACGCCTCGTGGGTGGGAGAGGGCTCGACGAGCGCCGCGCACGACGAACACTGGACCGAGGTCACCTCCTCGGTTTCCGCCCCTTCGGCCAGGGAGTCGATCGAGAAGACGTCGAACGCCTGCTCTTCGATGGCGTCGCCCGTGTCGGGAATGTGCGTGACCGTACCGCAATAGGGACACTCGAGCGCGTCCTTCCCCGGCGCGAACGCGACATTGGCCCCGCACGTCTCGCACGGGAACTGCCGCACACCTTCGGTCACCGCCCCTCCCCCGGTCTTCCGTTCGTCCGGATCAGGATCCCGGCAGAGGCGGAGGGGTGCTCCCGAACATGCTGGCCACCGCGTCCACGCTGCCGGCCGCGGCCCAGTCGGCCATGCCGTCGGTCCAGACGAGCGTCTCACGCGTCACGGCGCCGGACGCGATCTGCTGTGCCAGGGCGGCGGCGTCGAACGGGCCGGCCTGCTGACCCCCGATCGCCGCGAAGAACTTCGGGCTCTGGGGCAGGGGGGGCGGAGCGGCGCCACCCTGTGCGGGAGCCTGGCCCTGGGTCGGCTGGCTCATCTGATTCCCGATCTGATTGGCCATCGCGAAGCCCATCCCCGCCCCCATACCGCCGGCCATCATGCCACCGCCACCACCGTCCTGCTTGGCCATGTCTCCGATGGCCTCGGCGGTCTGGAACTTCTGGTATCGGTCGAGGTCGCCGATCACACCCATGCTGGTGCGCTTGTCGAGGGCTTCCTCGACGGCCGGGGGCAGGGAGATGTTCTCGACGAGGAGGGTCGTGACCTGGATCCCGTACCCTGCCATGTCGTCCGAGACCCGATCCCCGAGCGTGTTGCCCAACTCGTCGTAGTTGGCCGCCATGTCGAGGACAGGGATGCCCGACGAAGCCATCGCATCGGAGAAACGGGAGACGAGGACGTTGCGGACCTGGTCGGTGACATCCTCGGTCGTGAAGTGGCCGTCGGTCCCGACGATCTCCTTGAGGAAGGTTCCCGGATCGGCCACGCGCATCGCGTACGTTCCGAAGGCCCGGACCCGAACGGGGCCGAACTCGGGGTCGCGCATCGTGACGGGGTTCTTCGTGCCCCACTTCTGATCCGTGAACTGCCGCATGTTCACGAAGTAGACCTCGGCCTTGAAGGGGCTTTCGAAGCCGTGCTTCCACCCCTTGAGCGTCGAGAGGATCGGGAGGTTCTCCGTCTCGAGGTCGTACATCCCGGGCCCGAAGACGTCGGCGATCGTGCCCTCGTCGATGAAGACCGCGGTCTGGCCTTCGCGAACGGTCAGTTGGGCGCCGTTCTTGATTTCGTTGTTGTGACGGGGGAACCGCCAGACGAGCGTGTTGGGACTCGAGTCGGTCCACTCGATGATGTCGATCAGCTCGCCGCGAATCTTGTCGAACAGGCCCATGGCCGGGGTCCTCCTCCGTGTGGCTGCCTCGTGACGCGCCGTGTGCCCGGCGCTGGCTCCGACAAACATAGTGTCGGCACCTTACCTTCGCTGTTACTTCGTTCGGGCTACGAAAGTGGTCTCGACCTTCTTCATTGCCGGAGACACCATGGCACTCGCGACACGTCCCCACGGCCCCAGGGGCCTGCACCTCGCGCTGGGCGCGTTCGCCGTCATCTGTGCGCCCTTGTCGTCACAGGAACCGGTCTCGTGGGGAGACGACCTGGTCTTCCACACCTTCTCGATCGCGGCTGTCGACCCGCAAACCGGTGAGTCGGGCGTCGCGGTCACGACGCGCGTGGCGTGCGTCGGTAACGGGGTCCCATGGGTGAGAGCGGGTGTGGGAGCGGTGGCCACACAGGCGTCTACCCGGACCGAGTACGGGCAGGAGCTTCTCGACTACCTCGAGTCGGGGATGTCCCCCGTCGACGCGCTGGCTCGGGCGGTGGGTGAGGACGAGGGTCGCGATCGTCGACAGGTCGGCGTCGTCTCGGTCGACGGCCGAGCGGCCCAGCACACGGGGTCGGGCCCCGGAGCGTGGGCCGGTCACCGGTCCGGCCCGAATTACGCCGCACAGGGAAACGTGCTCGTCGGTCCGGAGGTGGTCGATGCCGTGGCCGAGGCGTTCGAGGCGAGCGAGGGGTCGAATCGCCACCTGGCCGACCGGCTCATCGAGGCGTTGATGGCCGGGCAGGTGGAGGGTGGGGATCGCCGAGTTGGTCGACTCCAGTCGGCGGCCGTGATCGTGGCCGACCCCCGGGAGGGCATGGCCCGCCGAGCGGACGGACAGACGGTTCACATCAACGTCTGTGAGCACCAGACCCCCGTGGCCGAGCTTCGACGAGTGTACGACAAGGTGTCCGGGACGCTCGGCTTCCGGGAGCTCTCGCAGCCCTCGGGGAACGATGTCTGGCAGGTCAAGATGATCATGCACGCCCTCGGACATTTCGGTGACCCCGACGCCGAACTGGAGCGCGATCGGGACGCGAACGTGTTCAACGACGCCGTGGCGCGCGCGGTCGATCAGTACCGGATGGAGAAGGGACTGTCCCACGCCGGCTCGGGTGGCACGCCTCCCGGTTTCGTGGACGCTGCGCTCGTCGAGATGATGTGGGCGGATCTCGAACAGGCCGGTAAGGCGGAAACGCTGCGGGCGGCCATTCGCGAGCTGACTCGGGTTCGCCGTTGAAAAACGCTGTCGGGAGCCCCTCCCGAGGCCTAGTTTTCGCCTTCGGAAGCACGATTCCGTTACTTTAGTCGTCCCGTCGATCACCTGCCTCGGCAGAGGGTCGACGGGTTTCGCAGCTAGGTCCCGAATCGAGGAGTACATGCACGGACGAACGATCGCAGGCGCGGGAGCTCATGCCACCGGCCCAGCGTCCGTCTCCGGCGCAACGATGTCTGCTTCATCCTCTCCCACACTCGGTCCTGCGGGTGTGTCCGTTCGCGCCCCGGTGGCGCTGATCGGCGGTCCGCACGGCACCCGGGCCGCTGCGCTCGATACCGGTGGCGGGCCCCTCGGCGGGATCGGTTCGGACGAGGCACTCGTCGGCGTACTGCCGCCTGTGTACCCGGAGTGGCTGGGTGATCGCTCGTTCGCCACGGCGCACGGCTGCCGGTTCCCGTACGTCGTCGGTGAGATGGCCCGAGGGATCGCCAGCGCGGACATGGTCATCGCGGCTGCGCGCGCCGGCATGATGGCGTTCTTCGGTAGTGCCGGCCTGACGATGCCGACCGTTCGGGAGGCCATCGAGAAGATCCAGGGCCAGCTCGGGCCGGGCGTGCGGAACTGGGGCTCGAACCTCATCCATTCTCCGCAGGAATCCCACATGGAGATGGACTTCGCCGACCTCATGATCGAGCGCGGCGTCACCAACATCTCCGCGTCGGCATTCATGCGTCTGCAGCCGGCCATCGTCTACCTGGCCGCCAAGGGGCTGACGCGGGGCGCCGACGGCCGGGTTCAGCGGCGGACGCACATCTTCGCCAAGATCTCTCGGGTCGAAGTCGCTCGTCCTTTTCTCTCCCCGGCGCCGGAGTCGATGCTCCGTCCCCTGGTCGAGGCGGGACGACTCACGGCCGACGAGGCCGCGCTGGCGCGGGAGATCCCCGTGGCGGGCGATATCACGGTCGAAGCCGACTCGGGCGGGCACACGGACAACCGTCCGCTCCCGGTCCTTCTGCCGCGCATCATCCAGCTGGCCGAAGAGGTTCGAGCCGAGCACGGGTACGCCGAGCGTCCCCGCATCGGGGTCGGCGGTGGACTTGGCACCCCGGGTGCACTGGTGTCCGCCTTCGCGGCCGGTGCGGCCTTCGTCGTGACCGGTTCGGTGAACCAGGCGGCGGTCGAGTCGGCGCTCTCGGAGGACGGTCGACGCATGCTCGCTCAGGCGTCGATGACCGACGTGGCCATGGCCCCGGCCGCCGACATGTTCGAGCTCGGCGTCGAGGTCCAGGTCCTCAAACGCGGGACACTCTTCGCGCAGCGCGGCAAAGAGCTGTACCGGATCTACCGGACGTACCCCTCGCTCGAGGCGATGCCCGAGGCGGAGCGGGTCGAGCTGGAGCAGAAGGTTCTCGGTCGCTCAGTGTCCGACATCTGGGACGAGACCGCCGCCTTCTTCGCCGAGCGCAATCCGCCCGAGCTGGCGAAGGCACAGTCCGATCCGAAGCACAAGATGGCGCTCGTCTTCCGCTGGTACCTCTTCATGGGTGCCCAGTGGGCGCGCTCGGGAGACCAGGCGCGAAGGGCCGACTACCAGATCTGGTGTGGCCCTGCCATGGGTGCCTTCAACGACTGGGTTCGTGGGAGTTTCCTCGAGCCCGTGGAGAGCCGGACGGTCGTTCAGATCGGCCTCAACCTCCTGGAGGGCGCCGCACACCTGACGAGAGCCCATCAGCTCCGTCTGGCGGGGGTGCCCCTTTCGCCCGGAGACGCGGTGTTCGCGCCGCGCCTCCTACGATGAACACGTCTCTTTCGAGATAGATCGATGTCCACATCTCCTCCTATTGCCATCGTCGGAATGAGCTCCCTGTTCGCGGGGAGCCACGACCTCGCGGGTTTCTGGCGAGACATCGTCTCCGCCACGGACCGCCTGACGGACGTTCCACCGCACGCATGGCTGATCGAGGACTACTACGATCCGGATCCGAGCGCTCCGGACATGACGTACGCGAAGCGGGGCGGGTATCTGAACCCGATCTCCTTCAACCCGATGGAGTACGGCCTCCCCCCGACGACGATCCCGGCCACCGACACGGCGCAGTTGATCGCCCTGATCGCGGCCAAGCGCGTCCTCGAGGACGCGGGTCGCTTCGGAAGCCACGCCGACCACAGCCGCACGAGTGTCATCCTCGGTGTCGCCTCGTCGACCGAACTCGTCGTCGAGATGGGCTCACGCCTTCAGCATCCGATCTGGCGGAACGCCCTGCGTGAGGCCGGACTTCCGGAGAGCCGGGTCCAGGAGATCATCCAGCGGATCAAGGACCATTACCAGCCCTGGCAGGAGAGCACCTTCCCGGGACTCCTCGGCAACGTGGTCGCGGGACGGATCGCGAATCGCCTCGACCTCGGTGGATCCAACTTCGTCACCGACGCCGCGTGTGCGAGTTCGATCTCCGCCCTCCAGGCCGGACTGCACGAGCTGTACCTCGGTGACAGCGACATGGTGTTGGCGGGTGGTGTCGACGCACTCAACGACATCCTGATGTACATGTGCTTCTCCAAGACGCCGGCCTTCTCGGCGTCGGGAGATTGCCGTCCCTTCTCCGACGAGGCCGACGGGACCCTCATCGGTGAGGGTGTCGGCATGGTCGCCATCCGGCGCCTCGAAGATGCGGAGCGCGATGGGGACACGATCTACGCTGTGATTCGTGGGCTCGGGGCTTCGTCCGACGGAAAGGGAGGCAGCGTCTATGCGCCGCAGCCCGAGGGGCAGGCGAAGGCACTCCGGCGCGCGTACGACCACGCTGGTTATTCGCCCGCTACGGTCGAGCTCGTCGAGGCCCACGGCACGGCGACGAAAGCCGGTGATGCCGCTGAAGCGCGCGGCCTCCGCTCGGTCTTCGGCCCGGCGAACGAAGAGGGTCGGGCGTGGTGTGCCCTGGGCTCGGTGAAGTCCCAGATCGGTCACACGAAGGCGGCCGCCGGTTCGGCCGGCCTGATCAAGACCGCTCTGGCTCTGCACCACAAGGTGCTTCCGCCGACGCTCAAGGTGTCCAAGCCGAACACTCAGCTCGGCCTCGACGACGGGCCGCTGTACATCAACACGCTCACCCGGCCCTGGATCCGGGGCAGCGCGCATCCGCGCCGTGCCTCGGTGAGTTCCTTCGGTTTCGGTGGGTCGAACTTCCATGTGACCCTCGAGGAGTACACGGGGCCCGGAAAGGTCGCGGACAAGCTCCGGGCGTGGCCGGACGAGCTCGTCGTCCTCTCGGCGGCGACTGAGGCGGAGCTGCGGACACAGCTGACGGAGCTGCGCGGTCAGTTGGCCGAAGGGCATGCACTGTCGAGGATCGCCCACCTGGCGGCCGAAAGCTTCGACGCATCGGCCCTGGTTCGTGTCGCGATCGTCGTCTCGTCCGAGGAGGAGTTGGCGGCGAAGGCGGAGCGGGTCGTCGGCGCGATCGACGGGGCTGCACTCGCGGAGCTCACGGATCCCGACATCTCCGTAGGCATCGGTTCCCCGCAGCGCGGAAAGGTGGCCTTCCTCTTCCCGGGGCAGGGCAGCCAGTACGTCGGCATGGGCGGTTCCGCCGCCATCACCTTCGACGAGGCCCGTCGGGTGTGGGATACGGCCGTCGACCTCCCCGCGTTCGAGGGGGACCGGCTGGACCACGCCGTCTTCCCGCCGCCCGCCTTCGGCGACGACACGAAGAAGTCACAGCAGGCGGCCCTGACCGCCATGCACGTCGCGCAGCCGGCGATCGCCGCCGTGAGCCTCGGCTACCTCGGTGTGATGCAGAAGCTCGGGCTCGAGCCCGACGCGGTGGCCGGGCACTCTTTCGGTGAGCTGTCCGCCCTGGCCGCTGCCGGACGCATCGACCTCGAGGAGCTCCTTCCGACCGCGCGCCGCCGCGGTGAACTCATGGCCGAGGCCGCCGCGTCGAACGAGGGCGCGATGATCGCGGTCCGGACCGACGCGGCGACCGTCGCTGAGCATATCGACGCCGGCAGTGGCGTCGTGATCGCCAACGACAACGCGCCGAACGAGGTCGTCCTGGCCGGAGCCGTCGACGCCGTGGAAGCGATGGCGAAGAAGCTGAAGGCCGCCGGCCTCTCTTCCATCCGCCTGCCGGTCGCGTCCGCCTTCCACTCGGAGATCGTCGCCGACAGCTGTGAGCCCTTTCACCAGCACCTCGGCTCCGTCTCCTGGAAGCCGGGATCGGTGGACGTGTACGCCAACAAGACCGCGACGGTCTATCCGCAGGACGACGGGGATGCCCGGCGCCTCCTGGCGGACCAGCTCTCCTCCCCGGTCCGCTTCCGCGAGATGGTCGAGGCGATGCACGAGGCGGGTGTCACACACTTCGTCGAAGTCGGTCCGGGTACGGTCCTGACGAAGCTCGTCGGGCGCTGCCTCGGTGACCGTGCCCACGTTGCCGTCGCCCTCGACGACAAGAAGACCCAGGGTCTGCGCGCGTTCTGGCGCGGGCTCGGCCGGCTCGCGGCCGAAGGGTTCCAGCTCAACCTGACCTCACTCTCCGAGGGCTACCGGATTCCGGAAGCGCCTGCGGAGAAGAAGCCGTTCGAAATCATGATCACCGGATTCAACCACGATCGGCCGTATCCCCCGGCCGAGGGCGCTGCGGGTGTCGCGCCGCCGAACCCCGAAGTACCCGAGGTCGCGGCGCCCGCCGCTTCGACCCCATCCGCGCCTGCAGCTCCGGCCCCGACTCCCGTCAGCCCGGCCGCGCACGCGGCTGCACCGGCCCATGCCGCTCCGCTCCACGCCACCACGGTCCCCGCGGCCGCGGATTCGGCGTCGGTGATGCACGTACACCAGGTGACGATCGAGGCGCACCGCCGCTACCAGGAGTTGATGGCGCAGAGCCACCGTGCCTTCCTGGACATGGCCGGTCAGGCGTTGCAGCAGGTCGGCGGCCAGCCGGCCGGAGCGTCGACCGCGTTCTCCGCGCCCGCCGCTCATCAGCCCGTCTACACGCCGCCCGCGGCTCCGGCCCCCGTGGCCCGCCCCGAGCCCGTGGCTCAGCCTGCTCCGGTCACGCCGCTGGTCCCGGCACCCACTCCGCCCGCACCCGAGCCGGTCGCGGCTCCGGCACCCGTCCCGGCAGCGCTCGCCGCGGTGGCCCCGGCGGTCGACGTGACGGCGATGGCGCTGGAAGTCGTGTCGGCGAAGACCGGCTACCCGGTCGAGATGCTGAACCTCGACATGGAGATGGAGGCCGGCCTCGGGATCGACTCGATCAAGCAGGTCGAGATCCTGTCCGAGCTCCAGGAGCGGATCCCGGGTGTTCCCGAGATCGCACCGTCGGAGTTGGCCGAACTGCGCACCCTGCGCGACGTGGCCGACAAGCTGAGTGCCGCGACGCCTGCGCTCGCGGCACCCGCCGCAGTGGCGCCGGTGGCGGCCGCTCCGACCGCACCGTCCGTCGATGTGACCGCGATGGCTCTCGAGGTCGTCTCGGAGAAGACGGGCTATCCGGTCGAGATGCTGAACCTCGACATGGAGATGGAGGCCGGTCTCGGGATCGACTCGATCAAGCAGGTCGAGATCCTGTCCGAGCTTCAGGAGCGGATCCCGGGCGTACCGGAGATCGCGCCGTCCGAACTGGCCGAGTTGCGTACGCTTCGTGACGTGGCCGACAAGCTCGGAGCTGCGGCGCCGAGCACGCCCGCAGCGGCTCCTGTCGCGGCACCGGCCGCCGCGCAGGCCACGCCCGGTGTCGATGTCACCGCCCTGGCCCTCGAGGTCGTGTCTGAGAAGACGGGCTACCCCGTCGAGATGCTCGACCTGGACATGGAGATGGAGGCCGGTCTCGGGATCGACTCGATCAAGCAGGTCGAGATCCTGTCCGAGCTTCAGGAGCGGGTCCCGGGCATGCCGGAGATCGCTCCGTCCGAGCTGGCCGAGCTGCGCACGCTCCGCGACGTGGCCGACAAGCTCGGATCCGCGGCACCGAGCACCCCGGCAGGCGCGCCCGTGGCGGCTGCGGCGGCCGCACCTGCGGCCGCGGGTCTCGACGTCACCGCCCTGGCCCTCGAGGTCGTGTCGGAGAAGACGGGCTACCCCGTCGAGATGCTCGACCTGGACATGGAGATGGAGGCCGGTCTCGGGATCGACTCGATCAAGCAGGTCGAGATCCTGTCCGAGCTTCAGGAGCGGGTCCCGGGCATGCCGGAGATCGCTCCGTCCGAGCTGGCCGAACTCCGCACCCTTCGGGATGTCGCCGACAAGCTCGGCGGAGGCGCGGCCCCCGCGCCGGCCGCGCCCGCAGTCCCGGCCGCAGCGCTCGCAGCCGCGGCTCCGGCACCGGCCGGTGACGCCGACATGACGGCCCTCGCCCTCGAGGTGGTGGCCGAGAAGACGGGCTACCCGGTCGAGATGCTCGACCTGGACATGGAGATGGAAGCCGGTCTGGGGATCGACTCGATCAAGCAGGTCGAAATCCTGTCCGAGCTCCAGGAGCGCGTTCCGGGCATGCCCGAGATCGCTCCGTCCGAGTTGGCCGAGCTCCGCACCCTTCGGGACGTCGCCGACAAGCTGTCCGGCGGGTCGACGCCTGCTCCGGCCGCCGCTCCGGCGGCACCTGCAGCACCGCCCGTTGTCGAGACGCCGCCGGCGCCTCCGGTGGCCGAGGCCGAGCCGGTTGCGCCCTCCGGCGCCATCGTCGACGACCCGACGGCCATCACGGCCTTCGTGCCGACGATCGTGCCCGAACTCCGACCGGGCTTCGGTCTCGGAGCCATCCGACCGGGAAGTTCGATCGAGATCACGAGCGAACACGCCGACCTGGCCGAGGCCCTCCGCGCCGAACTGAGTGGGCGCGGTGTCGAAGCCACCGTCGTCGACGTACCGAGCGCTTCGGCTCGCGGGGTGATCTGCCTCGCGGCGCTGGCGGACGGCGTCGACGCCGATCGGGCGACCGAGGTCCACCAGCGTGCCATCCAGGCGGCCCGGATGGTCGCACAACACCCGGTTGTCGGGGAGCGACTCTTCGTCACCGTCCAGTCGACGGGCGGAGACTTCGGTCTCGCGGGTGACCCGGGCTCGGGTGCCTGGGGCGCCGGCGTCGCGGGTGTCGTGAAGACGGCTGCCCGCGAGTGGCCCGGCGCATCGGTGAAGGCGATCGACGTCGCCTCGGTCGACGGCTCGGCCGAAGAGATCGTGGACGAACTTTTCCTCGGCGGTCCGGCCCTCGAGGTCGGTATCGACGCCGAAGGCTCCCGCTCGGTGGTTCGGATCCAGCCTCTGCCGCGGTCGGGTGACCGCGGTCCGGCCCTCGATCCGGGCTCGGTTCTGATCGTCTCGGGTGGTGCCCGCGGCGTCACGGCCAGCTCGGTCGCAAGGCTCGCCGAGCAGTGGAAGCTCAAGCTGGCCCTTCTCGGTCGCTCGGCTCTGGCCGAGTGGCCCGAGGGTGTGCCTCTCACGACCGACTCCGTGAAGATCACGGGTGCCCTCGCCGCCGCGGCGAACCAGCGTGGTGAGACGGTCGACTTTGCCGCAATGCAGAAGCAGGCCCACTCACTGGCGGCCAGCGCCGAGGTGAGGATGACCCTGGCGGACTTCGAGTCGCGGGGCATCGAGGCGATGTACGTGAGCGCGGACGTCTCGAACACCGAGCAGGTCTCCGAGGCGGTCGATCACGTGCGACAGACGTGGGGTTCGGTGGACGGCATCGTGCACGGCGCCGGGGTCCTTCGAGACAAGGCGCTCGAGGACATGACGCCCGACCGGGTGGCCGACGTCTTCGCGCCGAAGGTCACGGGCCTCCAGGTCCTCCTCGAGGCGACGAAGGAGGATCCGATCCAGGTGATCGCGCTCTTCTCGTCGATCGCCGCTCGCGCCGGGAACGCCGGACAGTCGGCGTACGCCGCGGCCAACGAGGTCCTGAACAAGGTGGCCGCGTCCGAGGCCCAGCGTCGGGGTGCCTGGTGCAGGGTTCGCTCCTACAACTGGGGACCCTGGGCCGGCGGGATGGTCGATGCCGGGCTGGCGGCGCACTTCGAGAAACAGGGGATTTCGCTCCTGGGCGTCGATGCCGGTGCCCAGTTCTTCGTCGACGAGCTCGGCCTCGAAGGAGCGGGCGTCGAGCGGGTCGTGTTGGCGGCTCCCTCCTTCCCGGGAGATCGACTCACCTTGACCTTCCCGCCGGAGACGGCGTCGGAAGCCGCGGGTGAAGGGGCACAGAGCGCACGCCTGGCTCCGGCGATGGTCGCCGACTTCGCGCTGCGCCTCGGTCAGGCTCTGAAGCCGGTCGAGTCGATGCGCATGTTCCTCGAAGACTTCGTGATCTCGAAGCCGGGCGAGGACACCGATCCGAGCGAGGGTGGTCACACCGTCGACGTCGTCCCGATCGAAGGCGCCGTCCCCGGCTACCGTCTGGTCTTCAAGGACGCCAGCGGAGAGACGCACCACGAGACCGCGGTCCGGTACAGCGAGAACGGCGCGACGCCGCCCCCGTCGGTGCCGTCCGGTGGGCTGGAGCCGTGGCCGTTCGAGGCGGAGGCCGCCTACGTCCTGCTCGGCAACACGAGTGAGTTCCGCTCGATCGTCGACCTCGAGGGTGTGTCCGAGGAGGGCGGGATGGCCCTCCTCCGCAGTGCCAGCCTCGAATGGCGCCCGAAGATGTTCGCGCGTGGCTTCGACCCCGCGGCGTTCGAGGGACTTCTCCAGTTGGGTGAGCTCTGGACGCACCAGAAGGCCGGGGCCATGGAGAAGATCGCGAGCATGGGACAGATGGTCGTTCACCACCTCGAGTCCATCCCCGAACAGCTGCGCTCGGCCTTCCGGGCACGGAAGACGGAACGGGGGACACTCTTCGACTTCATTCTCGCCACGGAGGAGGGTGATTTGGTCGCCGAGTTGCGCGAGGTTCGATTCGACGCACCCAGCGCCTGAGTCGAGAACGAACGGAGTCCTACGTGAGCAGTTTCGAGCCCATCGCCATCGTTGGGCGGTCGTGTGTATTCCCGGGCGCTCTGACACCCGAGGCTCTCTTCGAGGCGGTCCGTGAGGCCCGTGTCCTGATCGACGAGGCGCCCGAGCGCGCCTGGGGAATCGACGCGCGCAGCCTCGTCTCGCCTCGCTCGCCGGGACCGGGTCAGGAGTACGTCGTCAGCAACCGGGGCGGCTACGTGCGGGGCTTCGAGGACGTCTTCGATCCGGCACGCTTCGCGGATCGGATCACCGAGCCCGAGCGGCTCGATCCGCTCACACAGTGGCTTTTACACTGTGCGGAGGGGGCGCTCGCCGAGGCGGGCGCGCTCGGTCGTGTGCCGAAGAGCACGGGTCTCGTCTTCGGGAACCTCTCGTACCCGACCGTCGAGCATACCCGCTTCGTCGAGGATTTCTGGCTCGGTGAAGGCCCCGACGCTCCGGAGCCGGGGCAGGCCGGGGTCCGCTCCGACCCTCGGAACCGCTTCAGTTCGGGTGGGCCCGCCCACATCGTGGCCACGGCGTTCGGACTCGACGGGGATGTCTTCGCCCTCGACGCGGCTTGTGCATCGTCCCTGTACGCCCTCGAGATCGCGTGCAGGCGCCTACAGGGGCGTGAGTCCGACCTGATGCTGGCCGGTGGTGTGGCCCGCGCCGATCCCCTCTTCATCCATCTCGGCTTCACCGCCCTCCAGGCGCTCAGCCCGAGCGGCCAGTCGCGTCCGCTCCACAAGGGCGCCGATGGCCTGCTCCCCGCCGAGGGGGCCGGACTCGTGGCGCTGAAGCGCCTCGACGATGCGGTCGCCGCCGGCGATCGGATCTTCGGTGTGATCCGGGGCATCGGGCTGTCGAACGATGGGCGGCAGAGCGGCTTCCTCGCGCCCGCCGCGGACGGTCAGATCCGCGCCATGCGTGCCGCGTACGCCCAGTCGGGTCTGACGCCTCGGGATATCGACTTCATCGAGTGCCACGCGACGGGGACGCCGCGTGGAGACACGGTCGAACTCGAGTCATTGGCCGCGCTCTGGGGCGAAGGCCCCAAGCCGGCGATCGGGTCGTTGAAGGGCAACATCGGACACCCCATCACCGCGTCGGGAGTCGCCAGTCTCCTGAAGATGCTCAGCGCCTTCGACGAGGGGGTGCTCCCGCCGACGCCGTGCGACGACCCGCTCGACGCGATCGAAGAGAAGGGCTTCCGTCTCCTGCGTGAAGCCGAACCGTGGGAGTCCGAGGGGCCCCGGCGGGCCGCGATCTCCAACTTCGGCTTCGGTGGGAACAACGCTCACCTGATCGTCGAGGAGTGGACGGGCACGGAGATGACGGACCGCCGCACCCCCGACAGCTCCGATCGGCGCGCGCAGCCGATCGCGGTGTCGGCCATCGGCGTCGTGGCCGGCCCGTCCGTCGGGCTGCCGGACTTCGTCCGCCGACTGGTGGGTCCACGTAACGACACCGGGACCCGGACCGACGAGATCGTGCTCCCGATGACGAAGCTCGGCTTTCCGCCGAACGATCTTCAGGAGAGCCTCGCCCAGCAGACCTCGATCCTGGCCGTCGTCGAGGAGGCGCTGGGGCAGGTGGGTGGACTCAACCCCGACCGGACGGGCGTCTACATCGGGATGTGCGTCGATCCTCAGGCGGCGCGGCACGGGCTTCGGGTCCGGCTTCGCGAGTTGCTCGGAGACGACGTCGACTCCAGCGGGTGGCGGGAGGCCAACACCAGGTCCGCTCGACACCTGACCGCCGCCGGTGTCATCGGCTGCATGCCGAACATTCCGGCCAACCGCGTCCACGCGCAGCAGGACTGGCGGGCCCCTGGCTTCACGGTCGCCAGCGAAGAGCTGTCGGGTCTCGACGCCCTGAAGCTCGCCGCGCGCGCCCTGCAGGCCGGTGAAATCGATGCCGCGGTCGTCGGCGCGTCCGACTTCTCGCACGAGGCCGCGCATCGAGCCGCGGCAGAAGAGGTGCTCCCGGACGATCGCCAACGACCGGGTGATGCCGCCGTGGCGCTGATCGTCATGCGGGAGCAGGATGCGCTCGACAAGGGGTACCCCGTCTTCGCCTCGTTCGTCGAGGGTGAGACGTTGCCCGACTTCGGAGCGGTGCACACGGCGCTCGATCCGGCGCAGGGTGAAAGCGAAGTGACGGCACGCTTCGGTCATGCGCACGGCGCCTCCGGGCTCCTCCACGTGGCCGCCTCTGCGGTCACGGCGCACCTCGGGGCCGAGTTGGACCGGGAGGGTGCGTGGCCCGCGCCTCGGAGCCTCGGGGGTGTACACACCCGGGTCGAAGCCGAGTCGTACGTCGGGCTGACGCGCACGGTCGACCTGAAGGGCGCGGCGGAGCCGGTCGAGGCGATCGCACCGGTCGACGCGCCGATCGTCCGTTTCTTTGCCGCGGAGTCCCCGGAGGAACTGGCCACCCAGGTCGGAGCCGGTGTCACGGCCAGCCAGGGACAGGTTCGGCTGGCTCTGGTCGGACGGACCGAAGAGGAGGTCGATCGGCTCCGGTCGCACGCCGCGACCGAACTGGCCGCGGGCCGGGATCCGTCGGCTCCGGGCCTTTTCTACGGTCGCGGCGCTCCCGACGGTGAGGTCGCCTTCTGCTACACCGGGGCGGCCGCGGCCTACCCCGGCGCAGCGAGAGACCTGCTCCTCGCATTCCCGCGCATCGGTCACAACCTCACGACCAAGTTCGAGGGTACGCCCAAGCTCGCGGCCACCCTCTACGGTGCCGACGTGGAGTCGTTCTCGCCGGCCACGCAGCTGCAGGGCTCGTCGTTCGTCTGCCAGGCGCACACGGAGTTCACGCGGACGATCCTCGGCATGAAGCCGGAGGTCGCGCTCGGACTGTCGTCGGGTGAGACCAACTCGCTCATGGCCTTCGGGGTGTGGCACGACCTCGACGACATGCTTCTGGATATCGACTCGTCGGAGATGTACGTGAACCAGCTGACCGGAGAGTGCCGGTCGGCCGCGGAGTACTGGGGGCTCCCCGACGGGGAGGAAGTCCGCTGGAAGAACTACCGCATCGCCGCGCCGATCGAGCAGATCGAAGCCGCGATGGTCGGCGAAGAGGACCGGACCTACGTCACGGTCATCCACCACTACGAAGACGTGGTGATCGGTGGGGACGCCGACGCGTGTGATCGGATCGTCGACAAGGTCGGCCGGAACAAGGCGATCGAACTCGGCCTCGATATGGTCGTGCACTGCGCCCCACTCGCCCCGTTCGAGAAGACGTGGCACGACGTTCATCTCCGCGATACCCGCGAAGTGCCCGAGGTCCGCTTCTACACGAACGCGGGCAACCGCGCGTACGAGCCGACCCGTGAGGCCGCAGCCGCAGCGATCACCCAGCAGGCGATCGACCCTGTCGACTTCCCGAAGACGATCGAGCAGGCGTACGAGGACGGTGTCCGTGTCTTCATCGAGCACGGCCCGCGCGCCATCGTGACGGGCGCTGTCGGGCGGATCCTCGGTGATCGGCCGCACGTCGCCGTCGCGCTCGATCCGCACGAGGGCGCGGGGCTGGAGGCCGTGTCCCGCTCCGTCGCCAAGCTGTGGGCTGCCGGCGTGCCGATGCAGCTGGACGGTTTCATCGAGCGCCTCCGCCAGCTCCGAGCGGGTCGTCAGCCCCTCCGGGAGGCCGACGGCGCTCTCCTTCGTCTTCCCGCACACGCGCCCCCGGTCGTCTGGCCGGAAGGGTGGGGTGCCGGGTCCCGAACATCCGACAACGAAGTGCACGCGATGGCCCACGCATCCGATGGCTCCGACTCCGACCTGATGGCACCACCCCCGGGCACCGGCTTCGGGTACGATGTGTCGAGCGCGTTCCAGGCAGGTGCGGCTGTGTCCCCGTCCTTCGCTGCGGGTTCGCCCCCGGCCGGGTCGGCCCCCGCAGCGGCGCCGCTCGCCGGCCCTTCGCCCGCCGGACCCGCGGTCCCTCGATCGACGGACGTTCGACCCGCGATCGCGGGGCAGGGCAACGCGGTTCCGACCGGAGGGGCGCTCGAACTCTTTCACTCCATTGCGAAGGCCCACGAGGACTTCCTGGCCGAACAGCAGTCGACGCACGAGGCCTTCCTGCGGCTGGGGCTGAACGCCCTCGAGGGTGGTGCTCCGTCCGTGGCGCCGATGGGCGGCACGCCGGACCTCAGGGTCGTGGTCCCCGGTGGACCGGCCGCCCCACGGGCAGCTCCCGGCAACGGTGCTGCCCCGCCGGCTCCGGCCGCCGGTCCGCCGTCTCCCGCTGCGCCGACGCACGAGTCCGCCGCGCCGACGGTGGAGCCGAGCCGACCGGTCTCTGCCCCCACGCCGGCGCTGACGCCGCCGGCCGTGAAGCCCGCAACGACCGCCCCCGCTTCCAGGGCTCCGTCTGCGGCCAAGCCCAAGCAGGACGGGCCGCCCGCCCCGGTGATTCCGGTGGCCCCGCCGATCGACCGGAGCACGTTGCCGGACACGGTCTTCCTGACACGCGAACAGCTCGAAGTCCACGCGGCCGGCAAGATCTCCGAAATCTTCGGCGAGCTCTTCGAGCAGCAGGACGGCTACGCTCGCCAGGTCCGCATGCCGGAGCCGCCGCTCCTCTTCGCCGACCGCGCGCTGCTCATCGAGGGCGAGCCCGGAACGATGAAGAAGGGTCGGGTCGTCACGGAGACGGACGTCGACGAGGGGGCCTGGTATCTGCACACGGGTCGTATGGCCCCCGGGGTCGTGATCGAGTCGGGCCAGGCGGACCTCCTCTTGATCTCCTGGCTCGGCGCGGACTTCCTGAACAAAGGAGACCGGGTTTACCGACTCCTCGGGTGTGATCTCACCTTCCACGGAGACCTGCCGGCCCCGGGCGAGACGCTGACGTACGACATCTACGTCGACGGTCACGCGAAGACGGGTGACGTTCGCCTCTTCTTCTTCCACTACGACTGTTACGTCGGCGATCGGCTCCTGATCTCCGTCCGGAACGGCCAGGCCGGCTTCTTCACGGACGAGGAGCTCGCGGGTTCCGGTGGTGTGCTCTGGGACGCCGCGGACGACGAGCCGGACCCGGACGCCCGACTCGACCCCGCGCCTCAGCTGTCGACGAAGCGGTCCTTCTCCGCTTCGGAGGTCGCTGCCTGGGTGGAAGGTGATGCCTGGGCCTGCTTCGGGGACGGCTTCGAGCGGACCGCGTGCCACACGCGCACGCCGAACACGCCGGACGGTCGCCTGCGCCTGATCGACCACGTGCCCTCCTTCGAGCCTCAAGGCGGACCGTGGGGTCGCGGGTACCTGAGGGCCGAAGCCCACGTTCCGGCCGATGCCTGGTTCTACGACGGGCACTTCAAGAACGACCCGTGCATGCCCGGTACGCTGATGGCCGATGCGGCCACGCAGGCGCTCTCGTTCGCGATGGGCGCGATGGGCTTCACCATCGAGCGGGATGGGTGGAGGTTCGAACCCGTGCCCGGCCAGCTGTCCCGCTTCCTCTGCCGCGGACAGGTCATCCCGGACGGACCGCACACCCTCGAGTACGAGGTCTTCATCGAGGACGTCGTCGACGGCCCGATCCCCGAGGTGTACGCCGCGCTCCTCTGTAAGAGCGACGGCTTCAAGGTCTTCCAGTGCCGGCGCTTCGGTCTTCGCCTGGTGCCCGACTACCCGCTGACGACGAAAAGAGAGTTCCTCGAAGGACACGACGAGGTCCGTCACGTCGGTCCGGGGGACAGCGATGTCCGGGGTGACTACGAGGCCCTCCTGTCGTGCGCGTGGGGTCGTCCGAGTGACGCCTTCGGCAAGATGTTCACGAAGTTCGACGGACCTCCGAAGTGTCCCCGTCTGCCCGGACCTCCGTACCACTTCGTCAGCAGCATCGTCGATGTGGATGTGGCGCCGGGCTCAGCGTCGGAGGGTGGCACGCTGCACTCGACCTTCGAGGTCGAGCCCGATGCGTGGTACTTCGAGGAGGGACAGGGACAGATGCCCTTCGCCGTGCTGGTGGAGGTCCTCCTGCAGCCGTGTGGGTGGTTCGCGTCGTACCTGAACTTCTTCGCGGACATGGAGGGTGACGTCGCCTTCCGTAACCTCGACGGTGAGAACTGCATCCTGCACAAGCCGGTCACGGCCGACGCGGGGACGTTGAAGCTCACCACCAAGCTGACGCGCGCGGCCAAGGCGGCCGGGACCAGCATCGTCTTCTTCGACGTCGTCTGCGAAGACGCGGACGGTCCCGTGATGACGATGACGACCGACTTCGGCTTCTTCAGCCCGGAGGTGCTCGCCGAGCAGCGTGGCCTCCCGATGACGGACGAGATGCGGGCGCGCCGGGACGAGGAGTCCACGATTCCCGTGATTTCGCTGGCGGACGGGGGTGGTGAACTCGCTCACCTGCCCAGCATGGCCGGCGGCGAAATGCGCATGGTCGACGAGGTCACCGGATTCTGGCCGGACGCCGGTGATGCCGGGCTGGGCCGCGTGCGGACCGTCCAGGAGATCCACCCGAGCGCGTGGTACTTCAAGGCACACTTCCACGAGGATCCGGTGCAGCCGGGCTCGCTGGGACTCGAGGCGCTGGTCCAGGCCGCTCGCGTCCTCGTGCATCTCAAGGGGTGGGCCGACGGGATCGAGGATCCGGTGTGGGAACACCCCGTCGTCGGCTTTCCGATCGCGTGGCGCTATCGCGGTCAGGTCGTCCCGACGAACGACGAGGTCATCACCGAGATCGAAGCGCTCGAGGTCGACGTCGTGGAGGGTGAGTCCGTGACCCTTCAGGTCTTCGGTACGCAGTGGGTCGACGGGCTCCGCATCTACGAAGTGCCCTCGTTCGCGGTGCGCGTTCGTTCGGGAGCGAAGTGACGGCCGGGCCGGACCTCGACGTCTGGCTCATCGACCGACGCGACCCGGACTTCCTCGCACTCGCCGACTCGGACCTGCCGGAGTCGGCCGACCGGGCGCGGGCGGACGCCCTGTCGAACGCCGACTCGGGTCGGGTTCTCCTCGCCCGGCGCTCCGCCGTCCGGATCATCCTGGCCAGGACGCTGGCGATCGACCCGACCGCGGTTCGCATCCTGACCGCTCCGGGCGGCAAGCCCGTGGCCGTGACCACCTCCGGCCGCGCACCGGCACTGTCGATCGCGCACTCCGGTGACCTGATCGGCGTGGCGGTGGGCGCAGCGCGAAGCATCGGGCTCGATGTGGAACGACTGCGTCGAGTCACGAAGGCCCGGCAGATCGCGGCCAAGTGGTTCGGAGCCGCCGAGGCGGCGCGCCTCGACGCGGTGCCGGACGACGACGTCGTCGAGGAGTTCATGCGACTGTGGACCGCCAAGGAAGCGTTGGCCAAGCGACACGGGGCCGGACTCCGGTTGATGAGGGGCCGCCCCGGGGAACTCGACGTGGGCCACGCTCTCGGAGAGGGACGCCTTCGGTACCTCGACGTGGGGCAGGGGTACATGGCGGCGCTGGCCAGCAGTGAGCCGCTCCGCGAAATCCGCGTCATTCACCCGGACCGGGCATCATGGACCATCTAGTCTTCGGCGCGTCGGACCTCTCCGAGGGCGTCGACTTCATCGAGCGGTTGTTCGGGGTCGAGACGGAGCCGGGTGGCCGGCACGAGGGGTTCGGGACCCACAACCGACTCGTCGGGTTCGGTGGCCGCTCCTACATGGAGGTCGTCAGTCCCGACCCGAGTCAGCCCGCACCTCCCCGGCCGCGTTGGTTCGGACTCGACCATCTGGAGGGATTCCGGCTCGTGACCTGGTGTGCGGCCGCCACGGATCTGGAGTCTCTGGTCCAACGGGCCCACGATGCCGGCCTGACACTCGGTTCGATCCGGGAGGGTCAGAGGAGGACGGAGAGCGGTGAGGTCCTGCGTTGGCGGATGACCGACCCGTGGTCCGATCGGGCGGGAGGTGTGCTCCCCTTCTTCATCGACTGGGGTGACAGCCCGCACCCGGGTGGCCTTCTGAAGCCGCAGTGCGAGTACCTGGGCCTGGCTGCAGAACACCCCGACGCGGATCGGGTCCGCCGCTGGGTGGAGGTACTCGGACTCGAGATCGACGTGCACCCGGGCCCCCAACCGGTTCTTTTCGCATCGATTCGGACACCGACAGGGGAGGTCGAACTGTGCTGATGAAGACGATGCTCTCGGGGGCGATGACGTCCCTTCTCGTGATCGCCTCGGCGCATCCATCGTTAGCGCAGGAGTTGCCCCGGGTCGTGGTTCTGGCCACGGGTGGCACGATCGCCAGCACGTACGACGAAGAGATCGGGGCGCTCCGGGCGGCGCTGACGGGCGACGAGATCGTCGCGGCTGTCGAGGGGTTGTCGGAGATCGCCCGCGTTTCCGTCGAGCAGATCGCGAACGTGAACAGCCGGGACATGACCCCGGCGATCTGGCTCGATCTGGCTACCCGCGCCAACGCGATCCTGGCGGAGCCGGACGTGGCAGGCGTCGTGGTGACCCACGGCACCGACACGCTGGAGGAGACCGCGTACTTCCTCGACCTGACGGTGGAGAGTTCGAAGCCCGTCGTCGTGGTGGGAGCCCAACGGGCGCCGACGATGACGGATACCGACGGGCCCAGGAACATGCTGAACGCGGTGCGCGTCGTCGTGTCCGACGAGGCGGTGGGTATGGGGACGATGGTCGTGATGAACGGCCAGATCAACGCGGCCCGCGAGGTCACCAAGACCAACACGCTCGACGTCGAGACCTTCCGGACCCTCGACTTCGGGCTCCTCGGCGTCGCCGACATCGAAGCCGTCCGCTTCTACCGCGCCCCCACCCGGCGTCAGACGATTCCGCTCCCCGACGCACCGGAACTCGGCAACGTCGTGATCATCAGTGAGTACGCGGGTTCGACGGGGCGTGCTCTCGAACTGCTCCTCGAGGACGGTGAACTCGATGGGGTCGTGGTGGCCGGTCTCGGACTGGCACACGTCAGCACCCCGACGCTCGAAGCGCTGAGGCAGGTGCGGGCCGCGGGGATTCCCGTCGTCGTCGCTTCGCGGGTCCCGACCGGACGGATCGTCCCTCTGTACGCGAACAACATCGACCTCCTCGACATCGGGGCGGTCCAGGCGGACAATCTCAGTCCGTGGAAGGCCAGGGTGCTCCTGATGGTGGCGATGCAGCACACGACCGATCCCGAGCGACTTCGGACGTACTTCGACCGATGAGCGCGACCGACCTCGACCGCCTGCAGAACCACCTGGACGCGCTGCTGGTCGATGGGGTACGGAGTGATCTCGTCGAGAGGTTGTCGGCGGGCGCCGATCCGAACCGATCCCTCGCGCGCCTCCGAAGGGCCATGGTGGAGCACGATTTCGGTGCGGACCCGCGTGACCTGGCAAAGGTGATCAGGAAGCTCGACAACCGGACGCGTCAGGATGGCTTCCGAGTGCTCCACGCCTGGAACCATCAGTCCCACACATTCTCCAAGGATGTGGTGCCGGCGCTCCTGCTCGACTTCTTCCTGCGCGCCGAGGTACCGGACCCGGAGCAGAAGACCACGCTCGCGATCCTGACGGACTACTACCTGCTCCACCTCCTGGCGCTTTGCGCCATGCGGGTCTGGGACCACGCCGATCCGGACGAGGCGCTGGCCCGGGTCGATGGACACCTTGCCCTCCTCCAGGGGAGCGGAGGGAGTGGACATGTCTTCGTCGACGACGCAGAGACGTTGATGATCTACGCCCTCTCCCAGTTCCACCCCGAGGAACAGGCGTACGATCGGGTCATCGAGCGCTTCTCGTCGATGCCGCTCGCCCGGCGCGTCCGTTTTGCGAACGTCAGCGCCGCGGTCCTCAGCGCCCACCTGCGGTGGGGCTTCTGGCTGATGTACGGGCGCGATGTCGTCCGCATGCGCGACGACAACGTCGGAGACTACCCGTGGCTACTGTGGTGCACGGAGACACTTCTCGACGAGTTCGTGGCCGGAGGAGATCGGCGGGAAGGAGCACTCGTCGGCCTCGGCCAGGCGTTGGCGGCCGATCCGTGGTTGTATCAGGGCTCACCTCCGCCGGCCCTTGAGTCGGTGGCCGATCGGCACGCGGCGGTGAGCGCTCTCCTGCGTGAGCACTCGGAGAGCATCGCCGCGGCACTGGAGCCCACGAAGCCGGCCAAGGATCGCTACTCCCCGTGGTCGCTCCATTTCAACTTCCCACACAACGTCCTCGTGGCCATCACGACCCTCGCACTCCTGGAGTCGAGACCACGAACGCTCGCCATCAATGCGCTCTTCGCAGAGCACATCGACGGCCTGCCCGAAGGCGAAGGCCAGGAGGCTCTCGCGCGTCTCCTGATGGCGTTCTCCGCGGGGAGCCCGGACCGGTTGGGGCGGCACGGCGCCATGCTCGTGGCCTACGACCCCCTGTCGGCCATGCGATCCTTCTCGATGACTCGCGACGAACTCCTTCGCCTCGCGCCTACGGGCTGACGCCACTCCGGGACAACCGTACACCGGCGCGACGGAGGACCGCGCGGACCCGCGCCTCGAGCCGCTCGGGGTCGATCGGCTTCTTGAGGAAGTCGTCGGCGCCCGCCTCGAGAAGCTCGAGCTCGTCCCTCGGGTTCGACGAGGCCGTGATCACGATGACCGGCAAGGCCTGCGTGCTCAAGGACTGCCGGATGCCCCGGAGGATCTCCTTTCCATCGGGCCCGGGCATGAAGAGGTCGAGGACGACGAGGGAGTACGCCTCGTCTCCCGACTCGAGCATCTCGCTCGCGATCGTGCCGTCCGGCGCCTCCGCGACCTGGAAGCCCATCTCCTTGAGGACGGCCATGGCCAGGGTGCGATCCGACTCCTCGTCGTCCACCACCAGGACCGGACCCACCGACTCGGCCGTCGCGTCCCGCGGGGGGACGATTCCGAGCACGCGCTCGATCTCTTCGACGGTCGTCTCGCCCTTCGCGACTCTCTCCAGCCCCACCTCGGCAAAGGTCCTCATGCCGTCGGCCTGAGCGGCCCGGAGCAACTCGATGTCGTTCGGGTTCTTGTTGAGCACCTCACGCATCGCCGGAGAAATCGTCAGGACCTCCGGGATCGGGATCTGGTTGAGGTAGCCCGTTCCCGCGCATGTCTTGCACCCCACGGCCCGCTTCACGGGCTGGATGCCGAGAACGGCGGCCAGCTTCGCTTCGCGGGACTTGCTGTCACGCTGCGGGTTGAACGGGCGTGCGCAGTCTTCACAGAGGCGTCGCACGAGCCGGAGGGAGACGACGGCGTGGAGCGACTCCCCGAGCCGTCCGGCGGCGAGCCCCATGTCGACGAGTCGCCGGATCCCGGACACCGCGTCCGGTGTGTGGACCGTAGCCAGAACCTTCCGACCCGTTACCGCCGTGCGCAGGGCGATGCGTGCAGTCGGCAGGTCCCGAATCTCTCCGGCGTGGATGACGTCCGGACTGCGGTCCAGCAGCTGTTGGAGCGTTTCGGCAAAGGAGATCCCGGTCATCGGGTCGTACCGCAGCTGGGTCACGCCCGGAACGACGATCTCGGGCCGGCCCTCGAGCGAGATCACACTCTTGTGGTTCAGCGCTGACAGCGAGGCATAGATGAAGCTGGTGGTACCCGAGCGGGCAGGGCCCGTGACGAGCACCAGTCCCTCACCCCGGTTCAAGACCTGTTCGATCTTGGCGCCCTCGGGTCCGTCGAAGCCCAGGCTCTCGAGGGACGGCACGTCGTTCGGGTCCATCAGGCGGATCGAGACGAGCTCACCGTCGGGGGTGGGCGTCGTCAGCAGGTGGGCGGTCTTCTCCAACTCCGCGCCGACCTTGACCTGGAAACCGTCGTCGGGGTTGTGACCGGGCTGCTCGAACGCGAGGTGTCGGAGCCGCGCCACGAGTCGGCTGTGAGCCGTCGTAGGCAGATCGACGACGTGCTGAAGGACCCCGTCGATCCGGTACCGCGCTCGACCCTGCTGGGCCCCCGGCTCGATGTGGATCTCGGTGGCGCGGTAGCGGACGGCCTGCTGAAGGATGACATCGGCGAGTTTGACCACCGCCGGGTCTTCCAGCTCGAAGCTGGTGAACAACCCCTTGCCCTGGTTCGTGACGACCTGGAAGTCACTCTCCGCGACCTTCGCCACGAGGGTTTGCAAGGCGTTCTTCGGCGCCCGGGACGGAGCGTACGCACGCTCGAGAGACGGCACGACCGTGGACGGACTGGCCATCATGAAGACCGGCTGGCGAGCCGAGTGGGCGACGATCTCCTTGTGAGCCGAACGGTTGGTGGGATCGGAGGTGGCGATCACGACCGTCGTGTCGGTCGAGCTCAAGGGCAGGATCCCGTACCGCCGAGCGACGGCCTCCGGGATGAGCTTCACGGCCTGCGGATCGTAGGTCGACGAGTCCGCCACCCCGATCCGGAAGTGTCCCGCCACACGTTGGGTGAACTGGTCGTCCGACATCCGGCACGCCTCGGCCACGAGCGGCCAAGCTTTGCGGATGGCAGCGATGTCCGGCCGGCGGGCGATGTCGAGATCGAGACCCGCGTGTCGGGCGACGTCTTTGAGCCAGTGGTTCGATGTGCTCTCGGTCATCTTCGTTCGTGCAGGGGCGCAAGGGGGGAACCAGGGCTTAATCTACGCCCGATGCCCCGCGAAGCCACGCGAAATTCTAGGCGCCGGCCGGAGGTCCGTCCGGGTGAAGCGGGCACTCCGGGGGCTGGGCGCGCGTCCAGGAAAGTGCCACGATCCTCCACCCGCTCTCCCGGCGCAGCAGGTTCACGGCGTCGATCCCGCAGTGGGAGAAGTCGCTCCCGGCATAGAAGTCGTACTCGGTCCACACGGTGGCCAGAGCTCCGTGTACCCGGACCGTCGGATCCCACATGCGTTCGATCAGAGGGGCGCCACCCGCCGAGATCCTGGTGGCGAGCCCGTCGACGTCGGAACTCCCGAAGGTCGTGGTGCCGTCGCGGTGCTCCGCCCAGTGCATGACGACGGATGGGTCCAACACCTCTCGCAGGAGCGTCTCGTCCCCGCTTTCGAGGGCGTCGAAGAGTCCCTGGACGACCGCCACGACCTCGGCGCGGACGGCAGGGGACGCGGCGTACGGGTCGGCCGGTACCGTGGAGACGGGGGGAGCGGACTCGTCCGGGCCTTCGGCCGAGCAACCGGCCAGGATCAGGGACCCGAGGAGGCAGACCGTACGTTTCATCGTGTTCCTCGTCGAAGACGGTGGTGTAGCGCTCGCAAGGTACCGGGGTATCCCACAGGTCTCAAAAAGTGTGCAAATCGACGTCGCGGCCTCGTTCTACAGGGCGCGACGACAAAAACAACGGTCGAGCCGAGGGCTCGCCGATCTTCGACGGAGGAATCTCCGATGCGAACATGGTTTGCGGTGTTCATGACGATGTCGATCCTCGCGGCTCAAGGGGGCGTGGCGGCCGAGCCGGTGGCGGCCCAGGTCGTCGACTCGGACGAGCGGTCGACCGCGGCCGATCGCGAGTCGGTGGCCATCACGGTGTACAACCAGAACTTCGGTCTCGTGCGCGAGGTCCGCGGCATCGATCTGCCCCGAGGGCCGGTGGCGCTGGAGTACCGCGACGTCGCGTCGTCGATCCAGCCGGAGACCGTCCACGTGATGCCTCTCGGGTCGAATGGCTTCAGGCTTCTGGAGCAGAACTACCAGTTCGACCTGCTGAATCCGCAGAAGTTGCTCGAGAAGTACGTGGGCCGAACGGTGAACGTGTACCGTACGAACCCGATCACCGGGATCGACGAGGCTGTAGAGGCGGAGGTCCTCTCGGTCAACGGAGGTCCGATTCTGAGAATCGACGGAGAGATCACCTTCAACTACCCTGGCCGATTCGGCTTTCCGGAGATGCCGGACAACCTGATCGCCGAACCCACGCTCCTGTGGAGGCTCGATACGCCGGGGGGGCGGCAGCGGGTGGAGGTGTCGTACCTGACGCAGTCGATGAACTGGAAGTCCGACTACGTGATGGTTCTCAACGAGAACGACGACGAAGGCGCGCTCACGGGGTGGGTGACCCTGACCAACCAGAGTGGGACGTCGTACGAAAACGCCCGGCTCCAACTGGTGGCGGGAGACGTCCAGCGTGTCGCGAACCAGGTGCCTCAGGCCATGTACCGTGAGCGAATGATGGCCGACGCCGTGCAGGAGATGGGCGGTGGCTTCACCGAGGACGCCTTCTTCGAGTACCACCTCTACACGCTCGGCCGTCCCACGGATCTGGCCAACAACGAGCAGAAGCAGGTGACCCTGCTCGAGTCGGACGGCTTCGGTGTGGAGAAGCGGCTCGTCTTCCAGGGGGCGAGTTACTACTACCGGGGGCAGTACGGGCAGGTCGCCCAGGACCAGAAGGTCGGTGTCTTCCTCGACTTCGAGAACAGCGAAGAGAATGGCCTCGGTATGCCGCTTCCGAAGGGTACGGTTCGTGTGTACAAGCGGGATCACACCGGCGCGCAGCAGTTCATCGGGGAGGACCTGATCGACCACACGCCGCGAGACGAGGAACTACGGATCAAGATGGGCGAGGCGTTCGACGTCGTCGGGGATCGGCGGCAGATGGACTACACGGTCATCTCGAACTGCGTCTCCGAGAGCACCTGGCGGGTCGATCTCCGCAACCACAAGGAGGAGGATGTCGAGGTCACGTTGATCGAGCCGGTCGGGGGAGACTGGGAGATCGTCTCCTCGACCCACCCCTACGAGCAGGTCGACGCCTGGACGTTCACGATGACCCCGTCGGTGGAAGCGGACGGAGAAACCCGGGTCGAGTACCGAGTCCGGGCCCGGTGGTGCTGAGGTTGTCCGCACTCGCCTGATGGCGCGGGGGTGTCGGTCGAGGCCGGCGCCCCCGCGGCGCGGGCCGATAGCCGTGTCCCCTGGCGTGACAGCTGCGCGCTCGGCATACTCTCCCCCTCCGAAATCCGCACCCGCACGTCGTGGGTGCTCACCTCATCGAGGGGTTTGCAGATGAGCAGAGGGATCGCCCGTTGGGCTGCGCTCGGGGTCTTCGCC